>DBWT01000080.1:0-6099 GCA_002309035.1 Caryophanales bacterium UBA1231
GAACCAGAGCCTGAACCAGAACCTGAACCAGAGCCTGAACAAAAGCATGAATTAACAGAAGAACAAGAAGAGTTTATTGAAGAACATGCTGATTCTACACTTGCAACACACCATATGGAAGATCTATTAAGAGAATCTGTAACTGTTGAAGAAGCTAGTGATACACTTACTGATTCATCAATCAAAGATTTAATTACTTATAAGACTGTTAAGAAATATGGCGGTAAGAGAGAAAAATACATTGTTAATATTGATTTAATTTCTTATAAGTTCGAAGATGGCGATGAAGTTAATCTTAAGACATTAAAAGAAAAAGGATTACTTCCTAACAAATGTAATTTCTTTAAAGTACTTGCACGTGGAACTTTAAATAAAGGCTTGAAGTTTGAAGCTAACGATTATTCACGCGATGCTATTAAGATGATTCTTTTAACTGGTGGTCAAGTAACAATCTTAATAGAAAAGTAAAATAATTGACATTAGTTTTAAAAATTGATATAATATATCGAATTAAATATGTATGAAAAGAAGAAGATCCACTTCTCACCTGATTGGTCATGATACTGATAGGTCAAGAGTCATAACATTATATTACACTTAAATCTTTATTTTTAAGTGCGTTGTATTATGGACTGAAAGTGGGTTATGCCCACTTTTTTTCATTCGTGTTTAAACAAATTTGGAGGTGAAATTTATTAATAAGTCAGTTGATAACAAAATTGATAATTTAGTTAATGAGGATATTTTATTTGAAAATATACTTGTTATTTCAGAAACAGGTGAACAACTTGGTATTATGAGTCGTGATGAAGCATTGAGTATTGCAGACGAAAGAGGATATGATTTAGTTTGCGTTGCACCAAAAGCACCTACACCTGTTTGTAAAATAATGGATTATTCAAAATTCCGTTATGATCAATTAAAAAAGCAAAAAGAAGCAAAGAAAAATCAAAAAATTATTGAAACTAAAGAAATTCGTTTAAGCCCAACTATCGATGTTGGTGACTTTAATACGAAAGTTAAAGCTGCTTCTAAATTTTTAAAAGATGGAAACAAAGTAAAAGTTAGTTGTTATTTCCGTGGTAGAATGATCGATCGTACGGAAAATACTTATCCGCTTTTTAATAAATTTGCAACTGAATTAGCTGAAATTGGTAAGGTTGATCAAGCACCTTATCTAGATGGACGTAAAATGTTTATGATGCTCAGTCCAATCATCGAAAAGAAGAAAAAATAAAGGAGATTATTATTATGCCAAAAATGAAGTCACATAGTGGCACTAAAAAACGTTTAAAAATAAGTGGAACTGGTAAAGTTCTACGTAGACAACCTGGTACAAGTCATCTTGCTCCTGGTAAAACACAAAAAAGAACAAGACATTTACGTAAATCTGCTGGAGTTTGTACATCTGATCAAAGACATATCAGACAACAAATTGCCAACATTAAGTAGGAGGGATAGTTTATGCCTAGAACTAAAGGTGGCGTTGTAAGCCGTAGAAGAAGAAATAGAATTTTAAAACTTGCTAAAGGTTACTTCGGTTCAAAACATGCTTTATTTAAGACAGCTAAAGAACAAGTAATGCATTCTTTAAAATATGCATATCGCGATAGAAAAGTTAACAAACGTAACTTCCGTAAATTATGGATCGTTCGTATTAATGCTGCTTCACGCGCAAATGATTTAAGTTACAATCAATTAATGCATGGTTTAAAATTAGCAAATATTGAAATTAACCGTAAGATGTTAGCAGACTTAGCTGTTAATGATCCACAAATGTTTACAAGTCTTTGTGATACAGCTAAGGCTCAATTAAACAATTAATTATTTATAAAAAAATGGCCTTCAGTTTATACTGAAGACCTTTTTTTAATGTCGACGCTTAGAAATGATTAAGCTTAAGCCTAATAGCGAAAACATCGTAATTATGAGGCTGATTGCGCCTGAAGAGAAGCAGCCAGATTTTGAGTTGTTAGGTGTTTGATGTTCTAATAGGTTTAATGTTAATTCTAAATCATCTTCTGAAAGAGTTATTTCTGCTCCTTCACCATAGAAGTCATAAAGAAGAGTGATTTCAATTTTGGATAAATTGATTTCTTCATTTAATTCAATTAATAATTTATGATTTTTAAAAGAATATGTTTTATCTTTGTATTTTAAATCAAGTGATATTTCATCTAAAGTTTTATCGTTATAAGATATTTCTAGTTCATATTTACAATTTTCTATTTCATTTACTGTAAGTGCAAAATCACTAGGTCTCAATGCTACTTGATCATTATGAACATCTATTTCGGTATAGTATTCATTGCCATCGTAATCAAAGAAAGTAATTTTATAGTTATAATCTTTATTTGGTATTCCTAAACCAACTTTTTGTTCATTTGATGTTGGACCAATGTATCTTTCGTATGTCGCATCTAAATGAGTCATATAGATATTGATTTGCTTAAAGATACCATATGCTCTTGCATCCCAAGATAAAACGTTGTATCTTGTAGTTCTATTATATGTAACTTGAAGAGAATCGATAAATTCTTCCTTTGTGAATGTTTGATCAACATGTTTTTTAGAATATAGTGTGAAAGAATCACGAAGATTTCCAAACATATCATAGTAAGACATTGTTAATTTGTTATCTACTACTTCGATAATTGAACCACAATATGTTCCATTTGGATTGTCATTTTCAAGTAATACTTCAAATAAATCATTAGTTTTTCCACTATAGTGTTTAGCTCCTGCACAACCACCAATAACATAAGTTAAGCCTTTTTCTTCATTGACTTTGTCTTGATAAAGAGGTTTAGTTCTTAAATAGATGTGTTCGTGACCACTGATAGCTAAATCAACACCATATTCTTCAAAAGTATCACGCCAAACGCTTTTCATTTGTTTAGCATCATCATTATATGCTCCTGCTGAATAACAACCTGGATGTGTTACAACAATGATAAATTCAGCTGGATTGTTCATGACAACTTGTTTAAACCATGCTTTTTGTTCTTCAAAAAGGTTATCGCCATTTGAACGATGCATTGTATCTAACATAATAAACAAGATATTGTTGTACATGAAATAATATGTTGAATTAGGTCGTTCTTCAGTACCATTTTTTGGATTATTATAGTATTCATTATAAATGGATTCATCAATATAACTACTTTGAGAACTATGATATAATTCATGATTACCAGGAACAGTAGCTTGTAAGTATTGGCCATTTAGTGTAGGCATATATTGATCAAAATTAGTCCATTGTTCTTCATAACCACCACGGTCAACGATGTCACCCGCAATCATAAAGAAGTTGATATCCGGATTAATTGTTGCTAGTTTTTCAACAAGTTGGTCTGAATACTTGAAATTAGAGCCAGATGCTTGTGTGTCGCATAAAACACCAAATGTTGTTTTTGAAGTCTTTGTTGTTTTAAAATGTTTGATAGATGATGATGCATTATCAGCTTTTATTTGATAGTAATAATCAGTATCTAAAAGAAGATTACTTATATTAACTTGACAAACATATCGAGCTTGAAATCCTGTTTTTGGATCATTACTAACGATGCCTTTTTCCCAAACGTGTTGTTCAGGAACAAATTCAACCGCATCGCTCATATTTTCATTAAGTGATAAGTATAGTTTAGAATGATCAGAATTCGTATGATAATTAATTCCTACTTCTGATTCAGTAGCACCTACTGATGCTTTAATTGAATAAAAAGTTATTTCATCAGCTTTGACATTTGGAATATAAATAAATAATAATAAGAAAAAGATTAAAATTGTGAATAAGTGTTTAATTGTTTTCATTTTTTCACCTCAATATATTTTACAATAAATTAATATTTTTCACAACAAAATGAAGTAGATAAATAAAGATCATTTTTGATAATTTAAGGCTCAGTTAATGTTCAGATAATATAATATTGATGTAAAGATACAAAAATAATGACTTTTTTTGTCAAATATGGTAAAATACATAGAGAAATGGAGGTGAGATAATGTATCAAAGAATTAAAGCTGCATTGATTAGTCCACGATCTAATTTGAATTATGTCAAGGATCGTCCTTTTAAATTTGTTATTTATATTTTGATCTACATCATCTTATTTACCCTTCCATATCTACCGATTTTATTTGATATTGGTTCTAACATAGCTTCAACACTTGCTAGCCAATCTTCATTTACTGAAGAAATTAATTTTGAAATTAAAGATCAGACATTATTACCGATTGATGATGCTAAAACAATGATCATGAAGTTCAATGAAGGTTCTTTTTATCAAACTTATTTAATTGTTGGTCACAATGTTGAAGAAGACTTTAGTAGTTGGAAACAAGTATTACTGATTCATTTAGATACTGATGGAATCTATTATATGAATCGTGATGGCACAAATAGTTCAAAAATTGTTGATTATGATAACGAATATTTAGATTTAAGAAAACTTAATGATAATGATCGTGAAACAATAAATAAATTCTATGGTTATGTAACAAAATATATTAATCAGCATTTAGGATTAGTATATGGAATTGGTATACCAAGTTTATTTTTCTATAATTCATTTATTGTTTTTGGTATCGCATTATTCATGAGTGTTGTTGGAATGATTTCATTTAGAGGTGCTCGTTTACAATTTAAAGAATCTTTTAAATTGACAATTCTTTCAATGGCTCCAGTAGTTATTTGTTTCATGTTTTCTGTTTTTATGAAACGTAATCTATTTGGTAATCTATTATATTGGTTAGGTCTGATAATTAGTTCAGTCTTTTTCTATCGTTTAGCAGCAATGTATATATTTGTTAAGAATCAAAATAATAAGGAGAATATACTATGAGTTTTAACCATAATGAAATTGAAGCAAGAATTCAAAAACGTTGGGATGATGAAGAAATCTTTAAAGTATCTTTCGATTCTTCAAAACCAAAATATTATTGTTTGGATATGTTTCCATATCCATCTGGTCAAGGTCTTCACGTTGGACATCCTGAAGGCTATACCGCAACCGATATTCTTTCGCGTTATAAGAGAATGAAAGGCTTCAATGTTATGCATCCAATGGGTTGGGATGCTTTCGGCTTACCAGCTGAACAATATGCCATTAAAACTGGTAATGACCCACGCGACTTTACAAGACAAAACATTCAAACATTTAAACATCAACTTAAAATGTTAGGTTTGTCTTATGATTGGTCAAGAGAAATCGCAACTTGTGATGAAGATTATTATAAATGGACACAATGGATTTTTATTCAACTTTACAATAAAGGTTTAGCTGAATTGAAAAACATTGAAGTAAATTGGTGTGAAGGATTAGGCACAGTTCTTGCTAACGAAGAAGTTATCAATGTAAATGGTCAAATGGTTAGTGAAAGAGGCGAATTCCCTGTTGTTAAAAAGCCAATGAAACAATGGGTTTTAACAATCACTAAATATGCTGATCGCCTACTTAACGATTTAGAGGACTTAGATTGGCCAGAACACATTAAAGAAATGCAGAAAAACTGGATTGGTAAATCAGTCGGTGCATTAGTTGATTTCAAAGTTCAAAATAGCGATTTAACATTTACTGTTTTTACAACACGTTGTGACACTCTTTTTGGTGCAACCTACTGTGTATTAGCACCAGAACATCAACTTGTTGAAAAAATAACAACAGAAGCACAAAAAGCAGAAGTTCTTAAGTATGTTGAATATGCTAAACAAAAGAGTGATTTAGATCGTACTGAACTAAATAAAGAAAAAACTGGTGTCTTCACAGGTGCTTATGCTATTAATCCTGTGACAAACAAACCAATTCCAATTTGGATTGCTGATTATGTGTTATCATCATATGGTACAGGTGCTATTATGGCTGTTCCTGCGCATGATGATCGTGACTATGAATTTGCTAAAAAATATGAATTACCAATTATCCAAGTACTAAAATCTGATGATCCAAACTTTGATTTATCAAAGAGTGCTTGGACAAGTGATGGTATCCATATTAATTCTGGATTCCTAGATAATTTAAATAAACAAGATGCGATTGCAAAAATGATTGCTTTCTTAACGGAAAAAGGTATTGGCGAAGAATCAATCAATTATCGTTT
>DBWT01000080.1:6156-11794 GCA_002309035.1 Caryophanales bacterium UBA1231
TTAAATGAAGATGAATTACCTTTAACACTTCCAAAAATGGGTAAAATTACTCTAAGTGGTACTGGTGAAAGTCCATTAGCTAATGCTAAAGAGTGGTTAACTGTTAAGAGAAGTGATGGTGTCATGGGAAGACGTGAAACTAATACTATGCCACAATGGGCAGGTAGTTGTTGGTATTATATCGGCTATTTATTAAAAGAAAATGGTCATATTTTACCATTAAGCGATAAGTCTGTTCAAGATATGGTTAATTATTGGTTGCCTGTTGATCTATACATCGGTGGTGCTGAACATGCTGTACTACATTTACTATATGCAAGATTCTGGCATAAAGTATTATATGATTGTGGAATTGTTAAAACAAAAGAACCTTTCCAAAAATTATTCAATCAAGGTATTATTTTAGGTTCAGATGGCCAAAAGATGTCAAAATCAAAAGGTAATGTTGTTAATCCTGATGATATCGTTAAAAACTATGGTGCTGATACTTTAAGACTTTGTGAAATGTTCATGGGTCCACTTGATGCCATGAAGCCTTGGAGTACACAAGGTGTTGAAGGTGCTCGTCGTTTCTTAGAAAGAGTTTATCGTTTATATACTGAAGTGGCTAAAGTAAGTGAAGATGAAAGATCGGATTTAGAAAAGATTTATCATCAAACAGTTAAAAAAGTATCTCTTGATTATGAAGGTTTGCGTTTTAATACGGCGATTGCACAAATGATGATTTTTATTAATGAGGCTTATAAACAACAAAGTATTCCAAGAAAATATCTAGAAGGTTTCTTAAAATTACTAAATCCTGTAGCTCCACACATTACTGAAGAGTTATGGAATAAAGTCATGAAACACGAATCATTAATCGTTTATGAAAAATGGCCTGAATATGATGAAGAACTAGCTAGTGAAAAAGAAATTACAATAGTCGTACAAATCAATGGTAAAATTAGAGAAAAACTAAATGTTAGTGTGGATACAGCTAAAGAAGAAGTTGAAAAACTTGCTCTTGAACTTCCACGAATCAAAGAATTACTAAGTGGTTTAACAGTTGTTAAAACAATTGTTGTACCTAATAAGTTAGTGAATATTGTTGTTCGCTAATTTTCGAAAACGACTTTTCTTTATTTTTATATTTTAATTGGGTAAAATAACATCGGTGATATATTGATTATTTGTTTTATTATTACTGTTATTTTATCCTTTATATTTTCTATAATCGATTGTTATATCGTTTATCAAAGAATAAAAAAGAAAAACATTGTTTTTTACTTTTTGTTTTCAATAATTGTTAGTTCATTATTCATTGTTTTCGAAAGATTAGTTAGTCATAGTAATGATTTATTTAGTGTATTAATTGTTATTGTTTTAGTATCAATAAGTATAGTTGATCATTATTTAATGATTATTCCTGATAGTTATAATATTTTTATTGGTATTACATCATTAGTAAAGATAATATATTGTGTTTTACAAAAACAACCACAAATGTTTTATGGAAAGTGGGATTTGATAAGTGGTTTATCGATAACAATTTTATTAATGCTCATCACATATTTAATTTCTAAAAAGAAAGAAATTATGGGCTTTGGTGATTTAAAGCTATTACTTAGTGTTGTTATTATGATTGGCCTCATCAATCAATTGTTAGTTCTTTTTGTCAGCTGCTTGGTTGCAGTTGTGGTGGAAGTAGTAGTTTTCCATTTAAAAAGAAAGATGATACCATTTGGTCCATATTTAGCATTTGGTATAATGATTGTTATATTGTTTCAACCGTTAATAAGAAAATATATTAACTTATTAATCTAAAGGAGTGGTATTATGAAAAAACGGGTTTTGAAAATCTTAATTATTATGTTTTTAGCTTTGGTTGTTTGTAGTTGTAGTTTATTTAGCTATGGGACAAATCAATCAAATACGTCTGTTAAACCTAATTCATCAACTACGGAATTAGGTGCAAATGAAAAAGTAGAAATCAAAGAATCAACATCAGTCTATACGCCTTCTTCAATCGAAGAAGCTGTTCAAAAAGTATACGAAAGTGTTGTAGCGATTTATTCCAGCAATGCTAGTTCGAAAAGTAGCGGTAGTGGTGTTATAATTGGTGAAGGTGAAGAATATTCATATATTATTACTTGTCATCACGTCATTGAAGGCTATTCAAATATTCAAGTAGCTTTAAGTGATAACTCAACATATCAAGCTTATTTGGTTGGTGGTGATGAAAGAAGTGATATTGCTGTCATCAAAATTCAAAAAACAGGATTAAAAGTGGCTGCATTTATTAAAGATTCATCAAATGTAACGATTGCATCAACAGCAATTGCTATAGGTAATCCTCTAGGAACGCTTTCAGGAAGTGTTACAACTGGTATTATTAGTAGCACTAATCGTTTGATTGTTACAAGCGATGGGATAAGTCGTGACTTAATTCAAACTGATGCGGCTATTAATTCAGGTAATTCTGGTGGTGGCTTATTTAATATTTATGGTGAATTAATTGGTATTGTTAATGCTAAGTATCAAGCAACAGGTGTTGAAGGTTTAGGCTTTGCTATACCTGCAAATACAGCTAAATCTATCGCATTAGGCTTAATTGAACTTGGCTATGTTGAAGGTAGATACAATTTAGGTGTAACATTTAGCGATGGTTATTATCGTAGTGGTGGCTGGTTTAGCGAAGCTACTAAAGTCGTTTATGTTAGTGCTATCGAACAAAACAGTTCAACTTATGGCTATTTACAAATACAAGATATTTTAGTCGGCATTAATGTTACACATAAAGATGGCACAACTGATACACTAAATGCTTTTAGTGTTGCTCAAGATGTTACTAATTTTTTTAATAGTATTAATTTAGCTGTAGGTGATGAAATCGAATTCCTCGTTAAACGTGGTTCTTTAACAAGCGATACAGTACATGTTAGTGTTACTGTTGCACAATATATTTATACATCTTAATCCAAAATCATTGAAGAAATAATCATTTTTTGATAAAATATACTAGATAGTGGAGGTGACTTATGATTTTCGCCACTGAAGAAATAACAGAAATCACATGGTCTGATGTTTTTCAGAAGATTCTTAATTGGTGTAAAACCGAGGGTTTAAAAATCATTATTGGTTTATTAGTTGTTTTTATCCTCTTCCGTATTACTGATTTTGTTTTTAAACGTATTAAGAATCGTTTAATAAAAAAGAATGCTGATAAAACTGCCAGCATCGTTTTAACTAATTTCTTAAGAATTGCTTTTAAAGTGTTAATTGTTATTTCATATTTAGTATTTATTGGTTTTGAAACAGCGACAATTGGTTCTGTTATCGCATCACTTGGCATAGGTATTGGTCTTGCTTTACAAGGCGGTTTATCAAACTTTGCTGGTGGTATAATCATTTTATTTACAAGACCATTTAGATTAGATGATTTTATCGAATGTGAAAATGTTTCTGGTACAGTTGAATCAATCTTGCTTTTCTATACTAAAATAAGAACTTTTGATAACAAGGTTGTTATGATTCCTAACAGCAAATTAACATCATCAAGCATTATTAACTACACACTAAAACCTACTCGTCGTGTTGATGTTACTGTACAAATGTCATATGATTCAAATCTTGAACAAGTTAAGCAAGCAGTTGATGAACTAGTTAAAGATAATTTAATGATTCTAGCTCATCCAGTACCTGCTGTTAATGTTTCAGAATTCCAAGATAGTGGTATCAAACTATTGATTAGAGTTTGGGTTAAAACAGAAGATTATTGGACTGTTAAGTTTATGTTACAAGATGAACTTAAGAAGATGTTTGATAAATACAATGTTACAATTCCATTCCCTCAAATGGATGTTCATATTGTTGATAAAGGCAAATAGACTAATTTGCCTTTTTTTTATGCAAAAATAAATATAATATGGTATAATATTAAGAGAAATATAAATAAAAGGAGATAGAATATGTCTTTTTCGGCTTTTAATCATAGCGTTAGTGTTGTTGGCTTTGTCCGCAACAATCAAAAATATTGTATGACATGTGCATGGGCAACACAAGTTGGTTATGATAAAATAATGATGCTTATTGGTAGTCAATCAGTCACTGGTTCTAAAGTATTAAAAGGTGATATTATCGGTGTTAGTGCCTTAAGTATTTATCAAAAGGATATCGCTTTAAAGATTGGTGATGCCCATAGTGATGAAGTTGATAAATTAGAAGGAATACAATATCAAATATCCCAAGATGCTATTTATATTCTTAATGCTTCAAGAATCATGAAAGTTAAAGTCTTAGATATTTTACATTTACCTGGCATCGAAGAAGATAATTTAATCTATGGTGAAATCGTTGACCATATTGAAACAATTTTCCCTTTTTTGAATATGAGTGATTTATAGGAGGAATAACATGGTTAAAATAATATTAGAAGATGATCGTGAGATAAATATTGATTTATTTGAAGAAGTTGCACCTGAAACAGTTGCGAATTTCAAGAATTTAGTTGAAAACAATTATTATGATGGTGTTATTTTCCATCGTATAATCCCACATTTTGTTATTCAAACAGGTGGTTTTACGATTGAAGATAATGAAATTGTCATGAAAGAACATGTTAAACCTATCCGTGGTGAATTCTTAGCTAATGGATTTGATAACAAATTACCTCATACAAAAGGTGTTGTATCGATGGCAAGAACAAATGAATTCAATAGTGCTTCATCACAATTCTTTATTTGTGTTGAAGATTGCCCACATTTAGATGGAAACTATGCCGCATTCGGTAAAGTTAAAGATGATTCAAGTATGGCAATTGCTGTTGAACTTAGCGAAGCACCAAGGGATTATCGTGATTTTCCTTTGTATCCAGTTATGATTAAGAAGGTGATCATCGTTGATTAATTTTATCTTTACTTCACCAACGAAGATTTTTTTTGGAAAAGGTGTCGAAAAAGAAATTGGCGAAAAATTAAAAGAATACAATTATCATAAATGTCTATTAGTTTATGGTAAAAGTAGTATTTTTAAAATCGGTTTATATGATACAATCGTTGAAAGTTTAAAAAAGAACAACATTGAATATCTAGAATTATCAGGAATTGAAGCTAATCCTAAAGTTGATAAAGTAAGAATAGGGGTTGAAATGGTAAAAAACAACAATATCGATGTTATTGTTGCAATCGGTGGAGGTAGTGTTATTGATACTGCTAAATCGATTGGTGTATCTTCCTATGTTGATTTTGATCCATATTTATTTAACTTAGGTGAAAAAAAGCCATTGAAGTGTGTGCCAATTTGGACGATACTAACAATTTCTGCTGCTGGTTCTGAACTAAGTAATTCTTGTGTTATTAGTGATCCAGTACATAATTTAAAAAGAGGATTTAATTCTGATTTAATTCGCCCACAAGTAAGTTTTTTGAATCCCGAATTAACATATTCAGTTTCAAATTATCAAAAGGCATGTGGTATTGTTGATATTTTAATGCACACTTTGGAACGTTTCTTAGTCGAAGAAGATGCAGAAATTACAAAAAATATGGCTGTTGGATTGATGAAGACTGTATTAAATGAAGGTTTAAAAGTCTATAATAATCCAAATGATTATGCATCACATGCTAACATTATGTTAGCTAGTTCATTGTCTCACAATGGT
>DBWT01000080.1:11905-25992 GCA_002309035.1 Caryophanales bacterium UBA1231
TGTTCCAAAGATTTACGCTTGAAGTCTTAGAATTACCAACAACTAACGATGCTTTAGAAGATGCATTAGTAGGAATTAATCATTTAGAAAACTTTTTTAAGAAGATTCAGATGCCAACGAGATTAAGTGATTTAAAAATCGACAATATTGATTTAAAGGCCATGGCTCTTTCTGCTACAAGTAATGGTAGCAAGCAAGTGTTAGGCATTGAGAATTTATCATTTGATGATGTTTTAAATATTTATAAAAATGCTTTATAGGAGAAAAAAGAAAGATGAAAAAAAGTTTATTATTTATGTTTATTGCCATGATCGCACTATTCATATTTGGTTGCGATATGGGTGGACAATCAACACAAGACCCAGAGGGTGATTATGTTATATCATTCTTTGATGGTGATAGTTTAATTAAAAAGGTTTATTTAAACGATGGTGATGAAATACCTTATCCTACTACTCCACAAAAGGAAGGTTATTATTTTGATGGATGGTATGAAGATGGTAAGTATTTATTTGATTTAAGATTAATGCCAAGAGGTGATGTTAATTTGTACGCTCAATTTAAAAAAGGCTATACATATCGTTTTGTAAATTATGATGATTCACTAATTTTTGAAGGAACAGGTACAGAAAATTCTGAAATTTCAGTTCCTGCTGATCCAGAAAGACCAAAAGAAGGTCGTACTTTATATACATTTATTGGTTGGGATAAAGAAATTAAACCTCTAACAGCTAATGTAACATATAAAGCACTATATTCTTCACAAGATGTTTATACTGTTACTTATAGTCTTGATGGTGGAAACTGGGATTATTATAGCTATGATGATGTTGTAAAAGCACTCCTTTATGATTACAATAAATATGGAGGAACATCTTACACTATATCTAATGTTCCAACTGGCGCTTATGAAAATATTAACTGCCATTCATTCCTATTAACACCAAAATATAAAGAAAAATGGGGATGGTTAATTAAATACTTTGGTGATCATGCAGCACTTGTTAATCGTCAAGCATTTAAAGCATTATCAAGAGCAAATGTTGTTAGTGATTTATCTGATGATAATTATAAATACTCAATTTCTTATGAATTAAGAGCATTCCTAAGAGGTGATGTTATTAATTCTAATATGTCATTTGTATCTAATAATTATCAAGATTACGATTTACAAATGTCTTTATGGAGTTATTACGCAGCTGAAGTTGAAAAAACATTAGTTCAATATGTTCCTGTTAATAATAATCTTTTATTGTTAAAGAAAGTATACAAACAAAATTATAATTTCATTGGTTGGCATACAAAAGAAGACTTTAGCGATGCTGTTATCAATAGTTATACATTAACTGATGATATTACTTTCTATGCTGAATTTAAACAAATTGATCCACCAACTTCAATTGAATTATTAAATAGTGTTGAAGAATTAGAAAAACTTGCGACATACCAATTGAATTGGAATGTTTTACCAAGTGACGTTAAAGACAAGAGAGTTAAATTCAAATCAAGCAATAGTTCTATCGCAACCGTTTCATCAACAGGTTTAATTACTGTTTTAGGAACTGGTAGTGTAACAATTACTGTTTCATCAGTTTTATCTCCACAAGTAAATGCGGCTGTAACTATTGAAGCATTCTCACCTAATCATTTCAATGTTTCTTACAAAACAACATCAATTTGTAAAGTTGGTGAAACAATTGAATTAGATGCTAAATATATCCTAAGAAATGGTAATGAAGAAGAACTACAATTAACATCACTAAATCCTGATGTTTTAGTTGTTAGTGGTAATATGCTAACTGGTGTAAGTAAAGGCTTTGCTTTAGTTGAACTAAAAGCTAGCGATAATGAAACAATGACAGTTGGTGTCACTGTTGTTAATGAAAATGAATCATTAATTGCTGATTTATTACTTGAATCACACAATAGTAATATTATGAAAGTATATAATTTAGGTATTGGTGATGGTGTTCCAGCATATTATATGGATATTATTGGTAGTGTTAACAACATTATTTTCAATGATCCTTATGTTATCAATAATAAATATTATGAAGCTCAACAAAAAGTATCTTCTAATCATGGTGGTGAAAAGACATCAACTGAATTTATTACAGTTCACTATACAGGTAATATGTCAAAGACTGCTGATGGTAATGCGAATGCTAATTATTTTGCTAATGGTGGTAATGGTACATCAATTCACTATGTAACAGGAAATGATGGAACTTACTACTGCTTAGATGAAAAATATGTTGGTTTCCATGCTGGTGATGGTACTCAAGTAACATTTGAATGGATTCCATCTGGTGTAATGGTTAATGATTGCGACCCTGAAAAACCAGTAATTAGCTTTAATGAAGATTTATATTACACAATTAATGGTCATGCAACATCTGTTCATCTTCCTGGTGGCGGTCCAAGTAATTTCACAATTGATGATAAGTGGATCAACCTAATGGGAATTGGCTATACTGTTATTGATGGTGAATACTATTTAGCAACTACTTATTGGTGCTATTCACAAGTATCAGAAGGTCGTTTATGTAATCATGGTGGTAACAATAATTCAATAGGTATTGAATCATGCGTTAATTTAGGCAGTGACCTATGGTATACATGGCAAAAGACTGCTCAATTAGTTGCTGATTTAATGGATCGTTATAGTCTTGATATCACAAGAGTAGTTGGACACCATTTCTTTACAGCTAAAGATTGTCCACAACCAATGCTTGAAAATGATCTAGAATTATGGTATGAATTCTTAAGAATGGTTAAGTCTGAATATCAACTAAGAACAGTATTCAGCGATTATGAAATCAAAATGGATGTTTTAAGTGAAACTAATTCATTAAAAGCAACTGGCCGTGTTAGCCAACCACGTCTAAATGAATGTTTGATTTATAAACTAACAATTACTAATAAAACAACGCAAGCACAAGAAGAACTAATTCTTTCAAGCTTAGTTACAGGTCAATTAGATAAATAAAAAAATATGGGAAGCAAATTTGCTTCTCATATTTTGTTTTTTACTTTTCGGCTTTCCAAAGTTTATGAAGATTACAATAAGCATAAGCTGCGACGATTTCATCGCCTTCAGCAAGTGCAAAGTAAGCAACTGGTTCTTCATTTGGTTTTAAGCATTTTCTTTGATTGCCTTGTTTTGTTTGAATTGAAATCCATTCAATAAAATGTTCAGGAATCATTGGGTGAGTTACACTACCAACATAAACTTTTACTAAATTACCTTTCACTTCAATTACAGGAACGTGTTTTTCTAGTGATGCATCAACAGTACCAGGTACTAATTCTGACATTTCTTCACCACAACAAATGATTGTTCCGCCTTTTTCTTGAACTACAGCAACAATATTGCCACAACGTTTACAATATAAAAACTTTTGCATATCTACCTCCAACTCTATTATACTCGAAATAAATGATTAAAACAAATTAAATGGTAAAAAAGACCTTTTTAATCATATCCCTATCAGGAACGTTTAATTTATCTAAACTTTCCCTTTCATAAGTAATATCATATTTTAATTCTTTGACTTCAAGATTATATTGGTTTTTGTCAATGGATAGAATACCATATCTTGTATAGCCTGGATGAATGTTAGTACATCCACTTGAACCAACATTGATAATTGCAGGTTCTTTTTTAAAGATTTGAGGGAAATGATTATGTCCAAAGATGATTAAATCTGCATTGATATCTTTACAAATTGAAATAATCTTTTCATAATTGTTTTCAAATACAATAGGATACATTTTTCCAAAATATTTCATGTAATGACAAATATGAAGATTTAAATATTCAATTCTTAAATCGACAAAATCTTTAAACGTTTTGATATATTCTTGATTTTCAGTACTTATATGTTGCTTTATCCAATCATGATGTTCTTTTTCTAGACCAGCATTTTTGTTGTGAAAACCACTAATTAGATATTCTTCGTGATTACCTTTAACAACTATTTTATTCTGAATTGTTTTTACAACATCTATTACTTCATTGGAATGTGCACCAACTCCAATTAAATCACCAGTAAAGATTATTTGGTTATATTTAATTCCTTTTATATCTTCAAGGATTTTTGAAAGTGCCGTTATATTTCCATGAATATCGTTTATGATTATTAATTTAGTCATAATTATTACACTCTTTAAATAAAAAAATGGCGTGCCTAGTAGGAATTGAACCCACATCATGAGCATCGGAGGCTCATATTCTATCCATTAAACTATAGGCACATCATGCTTATCATATCACAATTCATGGTTTTTTGCAAAAAAAAGAATTATTGTGAATTTTTAATCTATGAAATCATTATTATGTTTTATTTGTCAAAAAATTAAGAATGTGGTATAATATAAAATACAAGAAAGAGATAGGAGTCAACAAAATGGGCAATATAAAAGACAATGTAAAGAAGGTATTTGATAGTCTAAAAGACTATCCTAATGTTCAAGTTATTGCTGCAACAAAATATGTAGATGTTAAGACAGCTAAAGAGCTCATTGACCTTGGCATTAAGCATCTAGGCGAAAATAGAACTGATGCTTTCCTTGAAAAATATGAATCTTTAAAAGATGAAGATGTAACATGGCATTTTTTTGGTGTTTTACAAACGCGTAAAGTTCGTGGCGTTGTTGAAAAACTTGATTATTTACACTCACTTGATAGTTTATCATTAGCAAGTGAAATTAATAAGAGAAGAACAACACCATTAAATTGTTTCGTCCAAGTGAATGTATCTAATGATCCAAATAAATCAGGTCTTGATGAATCAAAAGTATTAGGATTTATTAAATCACTTGAAAAATATCCAATGATTAGAGTTGTTGGATTGATGACTATTACAAGATTGACATTCAATGAAGATTTGCTTGAAAGTTATTTCTTAACAATGAAAGATCTTCAAACATCAATTCAAAATCTTAATTTACAATTTGCCCCATGTACAGAGCTTTCAATGGGAATGAGCAATGATTATTTAATTGCTGTTAAAAATGGTGCAACATTCGTACGTTTAGGTCGTATCTTATTTAATTAGTAGGTGAATTATGAAAAATCAAAATAAAAAGAATTATTTAACCGCATTCCAACTTTTAGAAAGAGTAATTGTTCATTCAGATGGACAATTATTAGATTTAGCTAATTTATTGAAAGAACAAAGACCAGTTCTTTGTAGTTTTGAATTATTAGATGTTTCAACAGCCAATAAAATGATTGGTTTCTTATCAGGTGTTGTCTATGCATTAGATGGTATTACATCAATGACTGATGAAAAAACAATTCTTTTTGCTCCAAAAGAAACATTAGTAGATGGAACACTTCAACAGTTTATCAATGAAAGAAATAACTAGGTGATCGTATGAATAATTATAGTGATACAATATTAATGATGAAAACAGAATTCCCAATGCGTGGTGATTTAGGTAAAAAAGAACCATTAATTGAAGCATATTGGGATGAACATAAAATTTATGAGAAAGCATTAAAACAAAACGAAGGTAATGATACTTTCTTTTTACATGATGGTCCACCATATGCAAATGGCAAAATTCATGTAGGTCATGCTTTAAACAAAGTTTTAAAAGATATTATTGTTCGTTACAAAACAATGTGTGGTTTTTATGCCCCATATCTTCCTGGTTGGGATACACATGGTCTTCCAATCGAAAATGCTTTAACAAAAGACAAAAAAATCAATCGTAAAGAAATGTCAGTCGGTGATTTTCGTACTTGTTGTGAAAAGTATGCACTTGAACAAGTTGAAATCCAAAAGGTTGGTTTCAAACGTTTAGGTGTCTTAGGTGATTTCGATCATCCATATATTACACTAGATAAATCTTTTGAAGCTGAACAAATTAGAGTGTTCGGCAAAATGGCTGAAATGGGATTAATTTATAAAGGCTTAAAACCTGTTTATTGGTCACCATCTAGTGAAACTGCTCTTGCTGAAGCCGAAATTGAATATTATGATGTTGAATCATATGCTATTTATGTTGCTTTCCCAGTTGTTGATGGTAAAGGAATTCTTGAAAAAGATGATAAATTAGTTATTTGGACAACAACTCCTTGGACAATTCCAGCTAACCTAGCAATTTGTGCAAATTCTCGCTTTGATTATTGTTTAGTGAAAGCTAACGATGATAAGTATGTTGTAGCAAAAGAATTATTGGATAGCTTTATGCAAAAAATCAACGCTTCTAATTTTGAAGTATTAAAGACTTTTAAAGGTAGCGATTTAGAATATGTAACTTATTTACATCCTATTTATGGTAGAGTGTCACCAGTTATTCTAGGTGATCACGTAACTTTAGAAACTGGTACTGGCCTTGTTCATACTGCTCCTGGTCATGGTGCTGATGACTATGTTGCTGGTCGTAAGTATGGTTTAGATATTTTATGTCCTGTTAACCAATATGGAAAAATGACAGCTGAAGCTGGTGAATTTGAAGGCTTAACTGTTGAAAAATGTAATGAAGCAATTATTGAAAAAATGACTTCTAATAAAATGCTTCTTCGTGTTGATAAAATTGTTCACTCATATCCACATGATTGGCGTACAAAGAAGCCTATTATTTTTAGAGCAACTCCTCAATGGTTTGCATCTATCGATAAAATTAGACAACAAATCTTAGATAATATCGCAAAAGTTGAATGGGTACCTAAATGGGGTGAAATACGTATTGCTAATATGATTAAAGATCGTGATGATTGGTGTATTTCACGTCAAAGAGTATGGGGCGTTCCTATTCCAGTATTTTATGCTGAAGATGGCACAACAATTCTTGACAAAAATGTTATTGAACATATCGCTGATATTTTTGAAGCTAAAGGTTCTAATGCATGGTTTGAAATGTCAGCAGAAGAACTTCTTCCAAAGGGTTTTAAACATCCAGGTAGTCCAAATGGTATCTTCAAAAAAGAAACTGATATTATGGACGTATGGTTTGATTCAGGTAGTAGCCATCATGCAGCTTTCAAGAAACGTTTCAATGCTTATCCAGCTGATTTATATTTAGAAGGTTCTGATCAATACCGTGGTTGGTTTAATTCAAGTATTTCAACTGGTGTTGCTTTAACTAATCAATCACCATATCGTAAAGTCGTTACTCATGGCTTTACACTTGATGGTCAAGGCCGAAAGATGAGTAAGTCATTAGGTAATACAATTGATCCTATTCAAGTTTGTAATGAATCTGGCGCTGATATTTTAAGATTATGGGTTGCATCAAGCGATTATCAAGCTGATTGTCGTATTTCTAAGGAAATCATTGCACAAAATGGTGAAGGTTATCGTAAGATTAGAAATACATTTAGATTCATGTTAGGTAATCTATTTGATTTCAATCCATTAAAAGACCGTATACCATACGATGAATTAAATAAAGAAGATCAATTTATTGAATGTTTATTAGAAGAATTAATTAAAGATGCTCATAAATCTTATGAAGATTTAGCATATGCTGATGTTTATCGTAATGTTTTATCATTTATGACTAATCAATTATCTTCATATTATTTTGATTATGCTAAGGACATTTTATATATTGAAAAATTCAATTCACATAATCGTCGTAGTCTTCAAACAGTAATTTATGATTTATGTTTTAAAATTGCATGTCTATTAACACCTATTATTCCGCATACAACCGAAGAAGTTTATAAATATTTAGTAGGTCCACATAAAGAAAGTATCTATCTTGAAAAGATGCCTCAATTTATTATGCATGAAAATAGTAAATTCTTAATTGATAACTATTCTAAAGTATTATTATTGAGAAATGATGCTTTGAAAGCCATGGAAAATGCACGTAATGAAAAATTGATAGGTAAATCATTTACAGCGAAACTATTAATTGATGCTAAACCTGACATCTTAAAGGCTATAAGATCATTAGATGCTCCTCTTCAAAGATTATTTATCGTTTCACAACTTGAATTAGTTTATAAACTTGAAGATGGAGAAGAATTTGAAACTGCTAAAATCAAAGTAATGCCTGCTGAAGGTGTTGAATGTAAGAGATGTTTACAACACGTTGATCATGTAAATGAAGATGAATTATGTGATCGTTGTCTTGAAGTGTTAAAATAAGGTGAATTATGGGTTTTATTATTAGTTTTTTTCGTAGTCGTCAATTAGAAAGAATTGATTATGCTGATTTAATTCTTTATTTTGAAAAAGAATTAAATTGTCATATTTCATATAGTGAAGAAGACGTTAAAATTACATATCATGATGATGTTTTTGATTTTGATTATTATTTCTATTTAACAAAAAGATCAAAAGTAAATAATCTTGCATTATTAAACCCAGAATTTGTTAATATTCGTTTTTTCATTGATTTTCCTGAGATTATTCCTGAACAAGCATCACGTCAAATTATTCTATTATTAGATAAAGTTTGTAAAAATTTCCAATTTATGGTCTACTATGATGGTTTAACTGATGTTAGTCCTTTAAATGTTGTTGAATTAATGAAACACTTATCGGAAATCAAAAATGCCTTGATTTTAAATCAAGATAGTGGAAATCTTTATTATTTAGATAGTTATCAAATCACACATATTGCTAACTACCACCAAAGCCTTAAGTTTTTAAAAGAGGACTTAGGTGATGATATTGTTTTAAATAAGTATCAAATGTTAACAACAAAGGAAAATCAAAATGTTGTTTTAGCATATCTTTGGGATGCCGAAATGCCTACTGTTTTTCCACCACATCTAAATTATATTATTGTACGTGAGCATGGAGTTGAACAATTCTTAAATGCTGAAATCTTCTTTAAGAAAACTAAACGTTTCATGCAAGAATTAAAAGATTATATTCCTAATGTTAGTTTATTATTACTTAATAAGAAATATGCATCTAAAGTAAAAAGAATAGTTAAAAGACTTTCTAAGTATTTTGAACATGAATTAGTTTTTACAAGTGTTTCTATTACTAATATTATCGAAAAATAGGAGGATAAAAAATGCCAACAATTAATAAAATGATTGATCACACATTATTAAAAGCTTTCGCTGAAAGTAAAGATATTGAAAAATTATGTCAAGAAGCTTTGACATATGATTTTAAGAGTGTTTGTGTTAATCCAGCCAATGTTAAATTAGCTGCTCAATTACTTGAAAATAGTGATGTTTTAGTTTGTACAGTTATTGGTTTTCCACTAGGTGCTAATACAAAAGAAGTTAAAATGTTAGAAACTATCGATGCTATTAGAAATGGTGCTGATGAAATCGATATGGTAATCAATATTGGTAAGGCTAAAGAACATGATTATCGTTATATTGAAGATGAAATCAAAACTGTTGTCGCAGCTGCAGGTGGTCATACTGTTAAAGTTATTATTGAAACATGCTATTTATCAGAAGATGAAAAGGTTGCTTGTACTTTAGCAGCTAGAAGAGCTAAAGCTAATTTCGTTAAAACTTCAACTGGTTTTGGTACTGGTGGTGCTTTGGTTACTGATATTGTTACGATGAAAGCAAATATTAGTGATGATATGGAAGTTAAAGCTAGTGGCGGTATTAGATCTTATGAAGATTTATTAGCTATGAGTAAAGCAGGTGCAACACGTATTGGCACATCAAATGGCGTTAAAATCATGGAAGAAGCGAAAGGAGATAATCAATAATGCAAGCAACACCACATATTGAAGTTGATAAAGAAGGCGTTATAGCTGAAACTGTTTTAATGCCAGGGGATCCTCTAAGAGCTAAATTTATTGCTGAAAAATACTTAGAAAATCCAGTTTGCTTCAATCATATTCGTAATATGTATGGCTATACAGGTTATTATAAAGGTCATCGTATTTCAATCATGGGAAGCGGTATGGGAATGGCTAGTATCGGTATTTATTCATATGAGTTATTTAAATTCTATAATGTTAAGAATATCATACGTATTGGGTCATCAGGTAGTTATCGTAAAGATGTTAAATTATTTGATGTTGTTTTAGTAGATTCTGCTTATTCAGAATCAACTTTTGGTGAAGCACAATGTGGTGATCCTAGCCACATTAAATATCCAAGTGATTATTTAAACGATAAGCTTAAAGAATCAGCTAAAGAACTTAATTGTGATATGCACATTGGACGTTGTCACTCATCAGATGTTTTCTATCATGAAATGAGTGTAACAGAAAAAATGCGCGATGAACTAAATTGTTTATGTGTTGAGATGGAATCATTCTCATTATTCCATAATGCCCAAGTAACAGGCAAAAATGCTGCATGCCTACTTACAATTTCTGATTCATTAGTAACTGATGAAGTTACAACTGCACTTCAACGTCAAACAGCATTCAACAATATGGTTGAAATAGCATTAAATGCTGCAACAAAACTATAATAATAAGACTTGTATTAGTAATTCTAATACAAGTTTTTAATTTGACCTTTTTTTGATAATCTCAAATAATTATCTAAATAATTAAACTTATTATTAAATAAATGGACTTTTTTTCTTAATTCTCATCTTTTCAACATGAATTTGCTGTTTTAGCGAATTTTACTTAAAATATTATATTTGTTAAACTCTCTATGTAGTCTATTAATAGAATTATTTAGGAGGTTTTAACATGTATAATAGTATTACGCTAATAGGTCGTACAACAGAAAAACCAGTTGTCAAAACACTTGAAAATGGTACTATCGTTGGAAATTTTACACTTGCCGTTCAGCGCCCTTATCGAAATGTTAATGGTGATTATGAAACGGATTTTATTCCATGTGTCATGTGGAATTCAACCGCCAAAAGTGCTGAAGATTATGTGAAGAAGGGTTCTTTAATTTGTGTCAAAGCAATCCTTTTAACTAAAGAAGACACTATTACTTGTCTTGATGAAAATGGTAGTCCAATCACAAAACATCTCAAAGGATATGATGTTACTGTAGAAAAAATTATTTATTTAAAGCTATAGTCTTTTTATTTATTGTTACATTTAAGATTTTTATTTCATTTTTTGGTATAATAGTATTGTTAGAGGTAAATGATCATGAAACAATATTTCGATTTATGTCAAACAATCCTTGACAAAGGGACATATAAAACTGATCGTACTAATACTGGTACTATTTCTTATTTTGGTTATCAAATGCATTTTGATTTGAGTGAAGGTTTTCCACTTCTTACAACTAAACGTGTTTTCTTAAAAGCCATTATTTATGAATTACTATGGTTTATTCAAGGCAATACTAATATTAAATATTTAGTAGATCACGATGTTAAGATTTGGAATGAATGGCCATATAAAAATTATAAAGAATCACCTAATTATCAAGGTGAAACAATTGATGAGTTTATTCAAAAAATCAAAGAAGATGATGATTTTGCTGTAAAATATGGTGATTTAGGTCCTGTCTATGGTCATCAATGGCGTCACTTTGATTTTAATAATTCAAAAGAATTCGTTGATCAACTTGGTAATGTTATTGAACAAATTAAAACGAATAGTGATTCACGTCGTTTGATTGTTTGTAGCTGGAACCCACTTGAAGTCAATAAGATGGCACTTCCACCATGTCATTCTTTATTCCAATTTTATGTTAATGATGGAAAACTTTCATGTCAACTTTATCAAAGAAGTGGCGATGTTTTCTTGGGTATACCATTTAATATCGCTTCATATTCTTTACTTACAATGATGATCGCAAAAATATGTGGTTTAAAACCAGGTGAATTTGTTCACACAATTGGTGATGCTCATATTTATACTAATCATTTAGATCAAATTAAACTTCAAATGACGCGTACTCCACGTCCATTACCTAAAATGATAATTCATGGTCAACAAAAGAATATTGAAGATTTTAACTATGAGGATTTTGAATTAGTTGATTATAATCCATATCCAAGAATTAAAGGGGAGGTAGCTGTTTAATGCTTTCATTAATTGTTGCGATAGGTCCTAATAATTTAATCGGAAATGGTAATAATCTTCCTTGGTACTATCCAGAAGATTTAAAATACTTCAAAAAAGTCACATTAAATCATTCTGTTTTTATGGGATATAATACTTATCTATCAATTGTTGATCGAATCGGTAAAGCCTTACCTAATCGTAAAAACTATGTTTTAACATACGAAGAAACATTAAGTGGTGGTGGTATTCCTATCCATTCGATTGACGAACTTCCTAATGACGAAGAGATTTTCGTTATTGGTGGTAAAATGATTTATGAAATGATGTTACCATATTGTGATAAGCTATATATTACTCATATTAATAAAGAATATAAAGGTGATGTTTTCTTTCCAGAAATTAATTATGAAAATTATCACTTAATAAGTCGAAATGATGTTTTGGATGGTGAATTATCATTTTGTATTTATGAAAAAAACAAATAAAAAAAGTTACTTATTGTAAGTAACTCTAATTATCGTTTTTGTTTATATCCATTCTTGCGATACGAAGATGATTAAAATTGTTGAATTTTAAAACACTGATGCCGCCATTTTGTGTTTTGGAATTGAATTTTAAATTATTGAGATATGGAATAAAGCAAGCTTTGAGGAAATGTGAATGTGTAATAACTAACACTTCCTTACAAAAATGTTTATCCAAAATACTTTTAATGAATTTTTGGGCTCTTTCGATGATTTCTTCTTCAGTTTCTTCGCCTTCAAAATCGCCTTTCATGATTTTATGGTAGTTGATTTCATTGATTTTGATGCCTTCGGCTTGACCAAAATCACGTTCAATGATTTCATCTGTGTAAATTACAGGCTTACGGCGAGGAAAAAAAGAAGTAATGATATCGCAAGTTTCTTTAGCACGATTAAGCGTGCTACAATATATTGCATCCCAACGTAAATCCATATTTTGGATATCATGACAAGTACTAATGATTTGTTGTTTTCCCTTATCAGTTAGGGGCGAATCAATGCGTCCTTGAAAAACACGAAGTTCATTAGCTTGTGTTTCACCATGACGAATAAAATAAATAGTAGTTGTTGTAGACATAATAAACCTCACAACTATATTTTATCAAATTTTGTTTGTTTTGTAAATTTATAAATTTTATAAGAGGTATAAATGATGTATCGTGTTGTTGATTTAATCTTAAAGAAACGTAATAATCATGAATTAACTAAAGATGAAATAGATTTCTTAATTAGTGAATATATTAAAGGCAATATTCCTGATTACCAAATGTCAGCTCTTTTAATGGCTATTTATTTTAATCCCCTTTCTTTTGATGAAACCATCAATTTAACAGATTCTATGTTAAATAGTGGTGAAAAGAATGATTTATCAAAAATAAATGGCGTAACTGTTGATAAGCACTCAACAGGTGGCGTTGGTGATAAAACAAGTCTAGTTGTTGGGCCAATGGCAGCATCACTTGGTATTAAAATTGCTAAAATGAGTGGGCGTGGCTTAGGTCAAACAGGTGGAACTTTAGATAAATTAGAAGCTATTCCTGGCTTTAAGATTGAGATGGAACCTGATCAATTCTTTAAACAAGTTAATGAAATTGGTATTTCCATCATCGGTCAAAGTCAAAATATCGTTCCTGCAGATAAAAAACTTTATGCCTTACGAGATGTTACAGGTACAATTGAATCTTTAGGTTTAATTGCATCATCAATAATGTCTAAAAAACTTGCTAGTGGCGCTGATCACATTGTATTAGATGTTAAAGTGGGAAAAGGTGCATTTATGACTAACCTTGAAATGGCAACAGAACTTGCTAAATTAATGGTTAAGATAGGTAAACGAGCACACCGCGATACTTCAGCAACACTAACTAACATGGATCAACCTTTAGGTTGTGCTGTTGGTAATTCACTTGAAATTATTGAAGCTATAGAAACACTAAAGGGTAATGGACCAAAAGATTTCACAGAACTTTGTGTTAAACTAACTGCAGAAATACTGATTATTGCGGGAATCGAAAAAGAAGAAGAAGCCGCAATCCAACGAGCTGAATATGCTATTTCTTCTGGTATCGGCCTTAATAAATTGAAAGAAATGATTGCATGGCAAGGTGGCGATACTAAAGTTATCGATGATTACTCAATTATGGGTACTGCTTTAGAAGAAGTTGAATTATTCTATGAATT
>DBWT01000084.1:0-12521 GCA_002309035.1 Caryophanales bacterium UBA1231
TAATTAATCGACAAGGTGAAGTTGTTGAAAGATTTGCACCTACAGATAAACCTGAGAAGTTTATTGATCGTGTAAAAGAAGAATTAAAAAAATAAAAGTTATTGTTAATACAAGACCATATAAAAGGTCTTGTATTATTTATGTAAAATCAGCAAAAATGATATTCTTTGATTTTTTGCTTAAAGTATGGTAAGATAAATTGATATAAGTAACAATAAAAAATGGAGTTTTTATGAAAAAAAGAATTAAAGGGCAAACAAGTAGATTGCGAGTATTTTATTATTCACATCCATATCTTGTAATATTTAATCTATTAATAATTTATAATTTAGTTCTTATTGCTTTAGCCGCATGGTTTATGACATATTTAATGCGGAACGTTGAAGGTAGTTCTGGTATTACTTGGAGTGCTTTTTTAAAGAATCTTGAGTATTGTACAGTTTTCACAATGAATACAGGAGGTATTTATGATAAAGCTCCTGATAGTGTTGTCATTTTGAAAATCATTTTATCTGTCACACAAATGATTACATTTACAGGTTCTTTAGTTGGTTTAGCTACTTCAATGTTACAAGGTGTGTTTGATAGAAGAGCACATAATGTTGGAAAGCTGAGACTTAAAAATCACTATGTTATTTTAAATTGGTCTAGTGCTGTTCCTAATTTAATACGTGAATTATCATTTACACCTAAAAAGAAAATTGTTGTTGTTTTAACACCAAGAAATAGTGATGAAGTTCAAGAACAAATCGATAATATGTTCTTAGAAACAGGAACAGATAAAAAGAACATTACTGTTTTTGTTAAAACAGGTAATCCAAGTTCTAGAAAAGCCTTAAAAGAAATATCTTTAACTAAAGCAAAATCTATAGCATTACTTGTTGATGATAGTAGTGAAGGTTTATCATATGCTAGAGATATTGATACATTTAAGCTTCTAATGAGCATTATCGGTCTAACAAAGAAAGCATCAATTACGATTGAAGCAATTAATGAAGATGCGGTAAAAGGCATGGAAAGTCTTATTAAAGCGCATCCTGAACTTGCTGATTTAGAATTAAGTGTTTTCTCAAAAGCCAGTGTTGTTGGTCATGTTCTTGCCAGATGTGCAATTAATTCATCATATGCAGATCTTTATTATTCAATGCTGACTTATCAAGGTGGAACATTCTATGAAATGTCTTCTAATGATAGTGTTCAAAATGATCTTCGAAGATATCGTAATGGTATTGTTGTATCTAAATATGAAACAAGTGAAGGTCCTAAATCATTCATTTTAGCATCGAAGCCAGGAATGTATGGTAAACGTCACTCAAATAAAGTCAATATTCAAAGTATACCATTTAAGAAAAAACTCAATACTAATGCTTTTTCACTTTTTGTTATTGGTGAAAATGAAAAATCACAATCAATTATCGATGAAGTAAATGCTTATAAAGAAAGTAAACAAGGTCGAATTGATGTTAAAACATATCCTTTTGATTTTGATTTAGAAAAACTATTATTAGATTTAAATAACACTAATAAACGTAAAAAAATCTTAATATTATCACAAGATAGTGCTGATAACGTACAATCACCAAATGTTGATGTCAATGTCTTTATGACACTTTTACGTCTTAAAGCAAGCAAGAGACTTCCAAGTGATACTGAAATATCTGCTGAACTTTTAGATCAATCTAATAAATCTTCACTTGCTGCTCTTAATGTAACTAATGTAATTATTTCTAACCAGATGGTTGCATTATACTTAGTTCAACTAATGACTCATCCAAATAATGCATCATTCTATGAATCGATTTTATCGAAGAAGACTAATTATCAAAACAATGAATTAGATATTACCGTCAAATATGTTGAAGAATTAATTGATATTAATGAACCACTTGAATTTAATTCACGAATTGATTTTATTAATTCCATATATGAAGCAAGTAATCATGATTACATTCCAATTGGCTTTGTTGGTGTCAATGAAAAAGCAGATATTATCGACCAAGCCAAGAATGTTGTTGGTAATGTCATTGGTTCAGTTGTCAATATTACAAAAAAGACAATTTCATCTATTACTGATATGTCAGCAGCTTTAAATATCGATGAAATGGGTGCTGAAGAAGTCCAATTAGACATCAATTCAAGAATCATGGTTATTTCAAATCACTTAACGAAAAAAGAAAAAATCACGCTTGAAAAAGGCATGATAATGGTTTTAATTGAATATCCACATGAGGGATAATTGAATAAAAAAATATTATCTAAAATGTGACAAAAAAGTCTAAAACGTGATAAGATATAGAAGTAAAGAATAGTATATTTTTAAAGGAGTATTATTATGGAAGAAATTAAAAACCCAATGACAAAAGTTGAAATTGAAGAGTCATCACTTCTTGTAACTAAAGGTTACGAATACCAAAATAAAGAAGGTAAAACAAGATATACTTTCAATGAAGTATACTTTACTGATGGCGAAAGAGTTTATCGTAAACACACAAGTGAAAAAGGTGAATTCTATTACAACATTGATTTAATGGACGTTGTTGTTGAAACTTTCAAAACAAAAGATGAAAAAATAGTTTCAAAAACATACCCATTATCTGAAGTTCCTTATCTAGCAAAATCAGCTGATGAAGTGGATGAAGAAGTTCTTAAAAACTTTTTAAGTTTTAAATTACATCGTTAACAAAAAGAGATACTAAACAATAGTTTTTTGTTTAGTATCTTTTTCATTATTTAGATTGATAATTACTTTGATAAGTGATATAATATTTAAGAATTATTTAAAAAAAGGAATAATAAAATGAGTAACTTAAATATCAATTCAGAAATTGGTCGACTAAAGAAAGTATTAGTTCATGAACCAGGAAAAGAATTAGAAAATTTAGTACCTAATTCTCTTCAAGAACTATTGTTTGATGATATTCCATGGCTTCCCCTAGCCAAAAAAGAGCATCAAGCATTTGTCGAAACATTTAAAAAATGTGGCGTTGAAGTAGTATATTTAGTTGATTTAGTCAGTGAAGCACTAGATATAAGTAGTGATATTAAAAAAGAATTCATCGATGAATTCATCAAAGAAAGTTCTATTTATGGAGAACGTCTATCAACAATTGTTAGAAACTATTTATTAGGCTTTAAAGATACTAAAACAATGGTTTTAAAAACAATGGCAGGAATTAAAAAAGAAGAAGTTAAGGAATATAAACCTTTAAACTTAGCTGATTTAATTGGTGATTTCCCATTCTTAACTGATCCAATGCCTAATTTATATTTCACAAGAGATCCATTTACAGTGATCAATAATAATGTTTCACTCCACAAGATGTTTTCAAAAACACGTCGTCGTGAAACAATCTATGCTAAATATATCTTTAAATATCATCCAGAATATAAAGATACTAAATTAGTTTACAATCGCGATGCTGAATACAATATTGAGGGTGGAGATATTTTAGTTTTAAATAAACACACATTGATTATTGGTCAAAGTGAAAGAACAACACCTTCAGCAATTGAAAAATTAGCTAAAAATGTATTCTTTGAAACACAAACACCAATCGATGATATTTTAGTATTTTCCATTCCTAAGTTTAGAACATTTATGCATTTGGATACAATCTTTACACAAGTGGATTATGATAAATTCACAATCCATAAAGAATGTTATCCTCTTTTAAAAGTATTTGAAATTACAAAAGAAGATAATCATTTACAAATAATCGAAAGAAAAGAACCATTAGAAATGATTCTTGAAAAGATTATTCAAAAGAAAGTGACATTGATTCCTTGTGGTGGCTTAGACAAAGTCAATGCTGATCGTGAACAATGGAGCGATGGTTCCAATTGTGTATCGATTGCACCTGGAGAAGTTATCACTTACGAAAGAAATGATATTACTAATGAAGTATTAAAATCATACAATATAAAAGTTCATGCCATTCCTTCAAGTGAACTATCACGTGGTCGTGGTGGACCAAGATGTATGTGCATGCCATTAATTAGAGAAGAAATAGAGGAAAAATAAGATGAAATTAACAGGTAGAAGTTTTTTAACTTTACAAGATTATACAAAAGAAGAAATAGCATTTCTTCTTGATCTAGCCGCATATCTAAAGAAAGCTAAGAAAGATGGTACAACACCTCAAGATTTAAAAGGTAAAAATATCGTTTTATTATTTGAAAAAGATTCAACAAGAACACGTTGTGCTTTTGAAGTTTCAGGTTATGACCTTGGTATGAACGTTACATACATCGGTTCTACAGGCTCACAAATGGGTAAAAAAGAATCAATCAAAGATACCGCAAGAGTTTTAGGTAGAATGTTTGATGGAATCGAATATCGTGGTTTTGAACAAAAAATCGTTCAAGAATTAAGCGATTATAGTGGTAAAGTTGTTTGGAATGGTTTAACTAATGAATACCATCCTACACAAATCTTAGCAGATCTTTTAACAATCAAAGAACATTTTGGTCATCTTGAAGGCCTAAAAATGGCTTACTTTGGCGATGCTCGCTATAATATGGGTAATTCTTTAATGATTGGTGCTGCTAAAATGGGCATGAAGTTTGCTGGGGTTGCACCAAAAGAATTATGGCCAAACGAAGAATTAGTTAATAGATGCAAAGGTTATGCTTTAGAATCAAATGGTGAAGTTTTATTAACAGAAGATATCAATGAAGGTATCAAAGATGCTGATATCGTTGTTACTGATGTTTGGGTATCAATGGGTGAAGCAGATTCAGTATGGCAAGAAAGAATTGAAAAGCTATTACCTTACCAAGTTAATAAAGAATTAATGGCTAAAGCTAAACCAACAGCTATTTTCATGCATTGCCTTCCATCATTCCACAATCTTGAAACAAAGATTGGTATGGAAGTATACAAAAAGTTTGGTTTAAATGGTTTAGAAGTAACAGAAGATGTTTTTGAAAGCCCACAATCATTAGTTTTCGATGAAGCTGAAAATCGTCTTCATACAATTAAAGCAGTTATTTATGCAACATTAAGTGAAAGAGATATCAATTTATAAGGTAAAATAAAATGAAAATCGTGATCGCTTTAGGTGGTAATGCTTTAGGGGACAATCCAATCACCCAAAAAGAAAATGTCAATAAGTGTTTGACAAATCTTTTACCACTAATTAAAGACAATGAAGTTGTTATTACTCATGGTAATGGTCCTCAAGTAGGATTAATCAATTTAGCATTTGAAGAAGCTCATAAAACAAATGAAAAAGTTTGTCTTATGCCATTCCCTGAATGTGGTTCAATGTCACAAGGCTACATTGGCTTTCATCTTCAAAATGCATTACAAAACATATTTATAAAGAACAATATTAATAAACCAGTTGTTAGTTTAGTAACACAAGTTGAAGTAGATCCTCTTGATCCAGCATTCGAAAATCCAACAAAACCAATAGGTTCATTTTATACATACGAAGAATCTCTCAACAAACCATATATTATGAAAGAAGATAGTGGCAGGGGTTATCGTCGTGTCATTGCTTCACCTAAACCAGTTAAGGTTGTTGAAGATAGTATTATTAAAGAAGTTATGAAAAAAGCTATTGTTATTACTGTTGGTGGTGGCGGTATTCCTGTAGTCTTTAAAAACAATGAATATGTTGGATGTGATGCGGTAATCGATAAGGATTTTGCCTCATCTACTCTAGCATCATCGATCGATGCTGACTTTATGTTAATCTTAACACAAGTTGATTGTGCCAAAATCAATTTTAGACAAGACAATGAACAAAACTTAAATAAAATTGGTTTATCTGAAATCATCAAATTAAATGAACAAGGTCACTTTTTAAAAGGATCAATGAAACCAAAAATTGAAGCAAGTATTGAATTTGTGAAAGAAAGAAAAGAAAGAATAGCTATTATTACATCAATTGATAAAGCATATGATGCATTCACATATCAAAATGTAGGAACTATTATATATAACGATTATGAATAAATTAACAGAAATAAAAGATGGTCATCTTATTTATTTAGGTTATGACTTAACAAAGTATGCTGAAGAATACAAAACACCTTTAAAAATATGTTTTTTAGATGTTATTACTAAAAGAGTCAATACTTTAAAAGAAGCATTCAAAAAAGCTAAAAATCAATTAAATTATCAAGCAGATTTTGTTTATTTAAATGCTAATAAAGCAAATTATGGATACAAAGAAATTGAAACTTCTTTCCATTCAGCTGATGGTCTAGAAACATCAAGCTGCTATGATTTAAAACTAACAAAGAAAATCATGGGGAATAGTTCTAAATATTTAGTTTGTAATGGCTATAAGCTACAAGATTATGTTGATGAAATTATTTCAGCATTTGATAATGGTATGAATATCATCGATGTTATTGATTCTCTTTCAGAATATGAATTGTTAAAGAAAGCAAACAAAGCAATTCATGTTGGTTTTAGAATTCACATCCCATCAGCATATTCAGTTGGCGAAAATGATCGTTTTGGTTTGATGGATGATGAAGTAGCATATATTTTAGATGATATTAAAAATACTAAATTAGTTTTAAAAATGGTTCACTTCCATCAAAGAGGCTTTGATTACGAAGATGAAAAGTTTGAATACAACTTTAAATTAGTATTCGAAAAATACTATGTCCCACTCGCTAAAAAATTCAACACTATTGATTCCTTCAACATGGGTGGTGGTACACCACTTCCATTAGATGGTGATTTTGATTATGACATGTGGGCTTTAAAGGTTTTATCACTTATTCAATCAATTTCAAAAGCCAATAATATAAAAGAACCATATCTTTTTAGTGAAAATGGTAAATATTCACAAAAAGATGCGACAGTCACAATTTATAAAGTTGTTGGTAAGAAAAATACAAATAAGTATCCTTGGTTAATTGTTGATGGCAGCTTGCTTATAGCAATGCCTGAACATTATGCTTTAGGTGAACCAATCGATGTTGTACCTATCAATGGTTTAGATAAGCCATTTGGTAAATACTGTTTAGCAGGAATAACTTGTGATTGTGATGATGTCTTTTTCAACCATGAAAAGGGCTATATTGAATTACCTAACTTAGATAATCAATATATAGCTTTACTTGGTACTGGCTCATATCAAAATAGTATGAATGGTAAAGGTGGTGTTCATCACTGCTTATTACCGGAAGAAAAAGATTTAATTATTTATTCAATGAATAATAAAGAAATAGTAGAAGTTAGAAAACCTCTTCAACAAATTGAAGATATTTTAAAACTTATATAGGAGGTATATATGGAAAAAGTAAGAATCCAAGATGATTTATATTTAGCTGTTAATGGTGAAACTCTAGAAAATTTAGAGATTCCAGCAGATCGTCCAATGGCTGGTGGTTTTGCACAACTTGCTGATGATGTTGAAAAACTAATGATGGCTGATTTAGAAGCAATCGATAAAGGTGAAAAGAAGACAAATATCAAAGAAATGACAGAAGCCATTAAACTATATCGTTTAGCAAAAAATAGTGAAAAAAGAAATAGTGATGGAATTAAACCAATTCTACCATTATTAGATACAATCAACAATTTAAAATCAGTTAGTGAATTTAATAAATTATTACCTGAGTTCTTGTTTAAAAGAGTGGAATTACCATTCCAAGCAGGTGTAACCGAAGATATGAAAGATGCGACTAAGAAGTCATTCATTATTTTAGGACCTAATATTATATTACCTGACACATCATATTATGCTGAAGGTGGACCATATCCTCAAATGATTGGTTTATGGCAACAAATGGCATCAATGGTTTTACAACATACACCATTAAGCTTAGAAGAACAACAACTATTTATTCAAGATACTATTGCTTTTGATAAGTTAGTATCAAAATCAGTTAAAAGCCAACTTGAATGGGCAGATTACGTTAACAACTATAATCCAATATCATTAGATGAAGCAGCAGGGTATCTTGCACCAATAGATTTTGAAAATTTATTAAAATCTTTATATCAAGATAATCTTCCTAAACAAGTTATCGCTTATGATTTACGTGCAATTAAAGAGTTTCATCAATATTTTAATGAAGAAAACTTTACAATGTTTAAACATTGGTGCTATGTTAAAACATTACTACATAGTACTGATTACTTATCTTGTGAACTTGCTGCAGCAGGACATATGTTCACACAAGCACTTATGGGTATTTCAAAAGATCCTGAGATAGAAAAACAAGCATATCGTGTGGCTTCATCTGTCTTTTCTGAACCACTTGGTATCTATTATGGTAGAACATATTTTGGTGAAGAAGCAAAGAAAGATGTTGTTGAATTAGTAAAAGAAATCATTGAAACATATAAAATAAGAATGGCTAAAAATGATTTCTTAAAAGAAGCAACAAAAGAAAAAGCAATAAAAAAACTTTCAACAATTGAAATTAAAATGGGATATCCTGATAAAGTAAGAGAAATCTATACTAAACTAATTGTTGATGAAAGTAAATCATATTATGAAAATATGATAAATATCAATAAAATTAAGGATATGGATGAATTTAATGATCTATTAAAACCAGTTGACAGAAGCATTTGGGTAATGCCTGGTCATATGGTTAATGCTTGTTACAATCCATCAGCAAATGACATTACTTTCCCAGCAGCAATTCTTCAAGCTCCTTTCTATTCAATCAAACAAACACGTAGTGAAAACTTAGGCGGTATTGGTTCTGTTATTGGTCATGAAATTTCTCATGCATTTGATAACAATGGAGCACATTTTGATGAAACAGGAAGTCTTAATAACTGGTGGACAGAAGAAGACTTTTCAGCATTCAAACAAAAAACACAAGATATGATTGAACAATTCGATGGTATTGATTATCATGGTGGAAAAGTTAATGGTGAATTAGTTGTATCTGAAAATATCGCTGATAATGGTGGTGTTGGTGTAACACTTGAAATCATGCACAACACTAAAGGTGCTGACTTCAAAGAGTTTTTCATCAACTGGGCTAGAATTTGGTGTATGAAAGCTAAAGAAGAATACATTCAAATCCTTCTTGTTCGTGATGTTCACTCACCAAATGTCTTAAGAGCTAATATGGCACCACGTAACTTTAATGAATGGTACGAAGCATTTGATGTAACAGAAAAAGATCAAATGTATATTGCACCTGAAAAGAGAATATCAATTTGGTAAAAGGAAGTTTATCTTCCTTTTTTTTGTTTTTTCAATGCAAAAAAAGATGAATTGTGATAAAATAATTAAGAATTTATTCACAAGAAAGGTATTATCATATGAGAGAATTTTTTGGTTTCGGTGGTTATGAAAGAACTGCCGAAGGTTATATGTCTTGGCAACACTTACTATTTGTCACATTAGTTATTTTAGTTATGATTGGACTTGCCGTTTTCTTAGGCATAAAAAATAAACACAAAGAAGAAAAAGAAAAGAATAAAGTATTGATTGTTGCAGCAATTTTAATTGATTCATTTGAATTATTTAAAATAGTGCTATTATGCTTTAGAAGTCATGATGCTTTGAATTGGTTATATAATTTACCATTATTCTTATGTAGTATTCAATTAATAACAATTCCATTAGCAGCATTTTCTAAAGGTCGTGTTAAAGAAGCAGCCTTAGACTTTGTCTTTATTTTTGGTCTTTTAGGTGCTGTCCTTGGAACATATGGAGCTGGTAATAATTATTCAGCATATCCTGTTCTTTCTTTTGACAATGTTGTTTCAGCAATTACTCATGCTATTTCTGGTTTTTGTTCACTATATATAATTATCTCTGGTATGGCTAGTATGAAGAAAAATAATATATATATTACTTTTATTATTTTATTAGGTTTCTGCTTGGTCGCATATATTGTTGATTTAATTCTTCCATACAATTATATGTTTTTAATTAGAGATGATGGTACACCTTATTCGATGTTCTATAATTTAGTTAATGGAAATCCTGTATTATATCCAATCATTGTTGTTGTATTATTCTTATTATATATAACAGTTTTCTATCTAGTTTATTTCCTTATTCAAAAAGGAAAGCAAAAAAAGGTTACAGCAAATGTTTGATCCAAAAACTAATAAGTTTCCATACACTGAATATACAGATCAACATTATCTAAAGGTTGAATATAAAACACATTATGTTTTTGATGAAAACTATCCTTACCTTGATACATCAAAAAAACAAAAAAGAAGAGCTCGCTGGGTTAGGTTTTTATTGTATTTAATTGTTTTTCCTGTTTATGCGGTAAAAATGGGTTTAAGAATTAGAGGTAGAAAAAATCTTAAAAAGCATAAAGAGTACTTAAAAGATGGAGCTATTTCTGTTTCTAATCATGTTCATATGTGTGATTACATATGTATTATGAATGCATTAAGACATCATAAAACTAATATTTTAGTATGGGCTCCTAATGTTAATGGCGAAAGTGGAAAATTAATACGCTCGGTTGGTGGCATCCCCATTCCTGAAGAATCAATGGCTGCCACAAAAGCATACATTAGGGCAGTAGGGAATTTACTAAATGACCATGGATGGTTACATATATGTTCTGAAGGAAGTATGTGGGAATACTACTATCCTATTAGACCATTTAAAAAGGGAGCTGCGCATTTTGCTTTTAGATATAATAAACCTATTGTTCCAATTGGTTTTTCATATCGTAAACCAGGTTGGATTAGAAGAAAGATATTTAAACAAATAGCACTGTTTAATGTTACAATTGGTGAACCACTTTATATTGATCAAACACTTCCAAAAGATGAACAAATATATGATTTAACTAAAAGAAGTCATGATGCGGTATGTTTACTCTCTGGTATTAATCCACAAGATAATATATATGAACCTGTCTTCAATCATGACAAAAGAATAGATTACTATACAACTGAATATGGTGTGGGCTACAAAAAATCAAGAAAGTAGCTCTCTTGGAGAAATACCCAAGTCCGGCTGAAGGGACTCGCCTCGAAAGCGAGCAGAGCAGAAATGCTGCAGGGGTTCGAATCCCCTTTTCTCCGCCATTACACTTTGTCTATATGTCTTTTGCAAAATAGTGACCGCAAAAAGTCGCGAAATCAAAAATCATATTAGCGATGTTTTCGATAAAACATTGGAATATAGCTGATAATACCCGTTCAAGAGAATAAAAAGATTGAATCTTACAAAATAAAATTACTTTTATAACTTTGATATAAGGAGAATGTAAAATATGAAAAAAATATTTACGATTATTATTTGTTCATTAATGATATTCTTATTTACAGGATGCGATAATGATAAAAAAGAATATTTCACTTTATGGAATGAATGTAGTGCGTTAACTGCTTTAAAAGCATTTGTTGAAGATGTTACAAATGAAAAGTCTAATAATTATATTCCTATAGAAGACCGTATAGCAACATTTGATATGGATGGTACATTTATTGGTGAATTATATCCTACATATTTTGAATATAATTTATTGGAATATCGTGTTTTAGATGATCCAACATATAAGGATATTGCACCAGAAGATGTTATAGAAACAGCCCAAGAAATAAGAGATTTTGTTCGGGAAGGAAAGAAACTTCCAGATAATTTCGACATGAAACATGCATATGCTGCAGCTAAAGCATATGCGGGTATGACAATAGCTGAATTTGATCAATATGTAAAAGAATACAAAAGCAAAAATGCCAATGGTTTTAATAATATGACTTATGCTGAATCATTCTATAAACCGATGCTTGAAGTATTTGATTACTTAAGAGATAATGGATTTACATATTATGTTGTATCTGGTTCTGATCGTTACATTTGTAGAGCATTGGTAGAATCAATTGGTATTCCAAAAAATCGAGTAATTGGTATGGATGTTGTCCTTAAAAGTAATAATCAAGGTGATGAAGAAGGTGTAAATTATACTTATAAAGTAAATGATACCCTAATTAGAACTGATGAACTTATTATTAAGAATTTGAAGACTAATAAAGTAAAACAAATATCACAAGAAATAGGTAAAGTTCCAGTGCTTTCCTTTGGAAATTCAAGTGGCGATGTTTCTATGCACAATTATTGCTTAAGTAATCCAAAGTATAAAACAGCAGCATTTATGCTAATTGCTGATGATGATGTAAGAGATCACGCAAATAGAGAAAAAGCATTAAAATTAAAAGAAGATTGGATTAGCAATAATTATTATGTTATTTCAATGCGTGATGATTTTAAAACAATATATGGATATGATGTAGTTAAAACAGATTTTGATTTTAATATGACAACTCTTGATTTATCTATTTTTGATGAATCAATTTATCGTAAATTTGAATTAATTATTTAATGAAGAATCATATGGAATTTTGTTAGCTTTTTTTGCGTTATAGTCGCGACACTTTTTGTAAAAGAAAATACCTAAACGACACTTTTTGTAAAACAAAAGGTTCAAACGACACATTTAGTAAAACACACACATTGTCTATATGTCTTTTGTTAAAATAGGCAAAAATACATCAAAAACAATAAAAATAGCAGCTTTTAGCCACTAAAAATGGTGTTAGCTGTTTTTTT
>DBWT01000084.1:12557-52964 GCA_002309035.1 Caryophanales bacterium UBA1231
GAGAGTTGAACCTTTGATGTTAACGAGATTTGAACTAATTGAAATATAAATAATAATTTGCCAAGATTAAGAGTCTTGACTTTTTTGTTATTTAAATAAAAACATTAAAAAATAATTAAATATACATAAATAAGGTTTATATGAATTGTATTATATATAGAGATTATTATTTTATCATTTTGTAAAAAGTCGCTAAATCAAAAATCAATAATAAGCATTGGAAAGAAAAAGAAAATGATAAAATTCATAGTTAAATTATCATATCCATGATATAATAAATAAAAAGGAGGTTTTATGAAAAGAATATACTTATATCCTATTAAATCTATTTTAAGCAATGATTATTTAATAAATAAAGATTCTGAAGAACTAATAAATAAATTAAAACAATTAAATCCAACTATTGAGTTTAAAATAGTTAATGATTTTTTTCATAAAGATGGTTTATATTTAATATTAGTTCAAAGTGGAGGTAGCGAAAATTATTTTAAAGAACATATTTTCTCTTCCTTTGCAGGTCCATATTATTTATTAACATATGGTTCTTGTAATTCTTTAGCTGCCAGTTTAGAAATCTTAACTTTTATTAAACAAAATAATCGTTGTGGTGAAGTTCTCCATGGAAATGTTTCTTATATTAATAACCGAATTCGCTCTTTGATTGATATAAAACAAATCAAACATGATTATTTAGGCATTATTGGTAAACCAAGTGATTGGTTAATATCTTCTGATGTTGATTATCAAAAATGTTTAGATAAATTTGGTTTAGAATTAATTGATATTGATGAAACAGAAGTAATTGATATTTTTAATAGTATTGAAAATGTGAAAGAAACTGATTTTGATTTTGATAAGAATGAATTATCTAAAGCATTAAGATTAAATGAAGCACTACAAATCATAATTGACAAATATCATTTAAAAGGAATTACCATTCGTTGTTTTGATTTATTAAGTAAAATAAAGACTTCTGCTTGTATGTCATTAGCTCTTTTAAATGATTTAGGCATTACATCAATTTGTGAGGGTGATATACCTTCATTAATTAGTGCTCATTTAGTAAATAACTTATTAGATACTTTGTCATTTCAAGCAAATCCACAATATATAGATCCAGCAAATAATATTATCGAATTTGCACACTGTACAATTCCTTTCAAAATGTGTAGAAAATACAATTTAGATACACACTTTGAATCAAATAGTGCTGTTGGAATCCATGGTGAAATGAAAATCACAAATGTGACTGTTTATAAAATTAACAGTGAAATAAATGAATTCTATGTATCTGAAGGTGTAATTTTAAATAATGATTATCGACGTGATCGTTGTCGTACACAAATTAGAATTCAATTAGATAGCAGCGTTAATTATTTTCTCAAGTCATCACTTGGCAATCATCACTTAATAATATATGGAAATCATAAAGAAGAAATTAAAAACTATTTTGAATCGTTTGGTTTAAGAGAGGTAGTATAAATGGAAATTGAAAAAATCGAGTTAATACATCAAGGTAAATATATAAGCTACTACGAAGCTTCATATAAACTTGATAGTGGGCATATCAAAAAGTATGAGTTAGTATCACGTAATCATAGTCTTACAACTAAAACTTTAGGCAGAGGGCGAATCGAAGGTGTTGGTTTAGTTCCTTTTAGTGAGAACCATGAAAAAATCATACTTCAAAAGGAATACCGCTTATCTTGTAATGATTGGGTTTATACTTTTCCTGCAGGTATTATTGATTTAGGGGAAGAAGTAAGCGTTGCTGCTAAAAGAGAATTAAAGGAAGAAACAGGTGTCGACTTAATTAAAGTCATTGATATTCTTCCCGCATGTTTCACTTGCCAAGGCTTTAGCGATGAATTAATGGAAATCGTTATATGTGAAGCTAAGGGTGATGTTAGAAATTCTTTAGATGAAGCTGAAGTAATTGAGGCTAACTGGTATTCAAAAGAAGATGTTAGAAAGCTTTTTGATCTAAAAGTTAAGATGAGTGTTAGAACCCAAATGTTTCTTTGGTGTTGGCTAAATCAAAAAGAGCGACAAAATTAGCGATTTGTGGTATAATATATAAGCTTAATAAAGGAGAAAAATATGAAAAGATTATTTAATATATTAATGATTATGTTTCTAAGCTTTTCTTTACTATTTGTTGCCTCATGTGAATTTAATCTTGGCCAAAATAAAGAAGAAAAAGATTTAGAAGCTATATATCAATCTCTTTTTGAAGACGTTGATACTTTAAATGTTACAGAAGATTTGAGATTTAAAACATTCGTTAGTGGTGTTAGAGTTTCTTATGAATCAAATAATCCAAGTGTTATTTCTAACACTGGTAAAGTAACAAGACCTGAAGAAGATACAGAAGTAGAAGTTAAAATTACTTTATCTCATTCATCTTCAAAATATGTTGAAGTTATGACATTTGTTGTTCTTAAAGCAAATGGCTATGTAGAACCTCCAAAACCTGAAGATGAATTAACAGAATTAAAAGCTGCTATTGCTGCACTTGAGGATTCAATTAATAACTTTAAGTTAACAGTTACTTCAACTCTTGATGGTGAAGTAGAATACGTTGCTGAATATTATCTTGATGATGATAAAATTAGAATGATTGATACATATGAATATGATGGTGATGAATATTCATACGATTATTATGTTACACTAGAAGATGGTATGATCACATCATTTGTTTACGAATATAATGATGAATACTATATAGTAACCGATCCAGATGATATCGATGAATTCTTATATTATACTGATTATTATTTAGATTATTATAGCTTCTCATTTAGTGCTAGTGATTTTACATATCAAGATGGTGTATATGTTGTTAAAGAAAATCTAATGAATACTGTTGGTAAATTAATTCTTGGTGATTTTGATAGTGAAAGCACTAGTGAAGAATTTACATCATTCACATTAACACTAAAAGATGGTCTAATCTATAAAGTTGAAGCAGATACAATTTATTCATCTGAAGGTGATTATTCATATCATTATGAATTAGTATTTGAAGGTTTTGGTCTTCAAGAAGTAATCATTCCTGATGCTATACCTGAAGAAGATGAAGATATAGAACTTGCTGATGTTTATTATATGGAAAAAGGCGATGAAGCAACAGTTGGTGGTTTTGTTGTTGGTTCTCTAGGCCAAAACATTTATATTTCTGACGGTACTGCTTCTCTTTGTGTTTATTTCACTTCAATGAGTTATATACCTGAAGACATCCAACTTGGTGATTATCTATCTGCATCAGGTACTGTTGATATCTTCAATGGCTTATATGAAGTTAAAGTAGCAAGCGCAGAAGATGCTATGTTATATGAGGGTATTTCAATAGAACCTGATTCAATTGATGATGTTTCACAAATTGATTCAAGCTTAATGAGCTATGTAATTAATTTAGAAAATGTCAAATTAGAATCAAAGACTGTATCATCAACAAAAGATACAACTATTGTTTTAACAGATTCATATGGTAATACAATTTCATTCTTTGTGAAAAAAGCTAATGCTGCTTTATTTGAAGAAGCAATGGCTGATATCGATGTTTCTAAAAACCTAATGCTAAATAATGTTGTTGTTTCAGTTTATAAAACAAATGTTCAACTAATGATTACTGAACAATTTAGTGCTCAAGAAATTACTGGTTTATTTGTTAATCCAAAATCTTTAAATGTTAGTTTAGGCACTACTCTTAATGAAGTTTTAGAACAATTTAGTTTCCAATATATTGGTGATGTTGTGTCTAATTTAAATTTAAATGAATTAACTTATGAAACATCATACGATGGATTAACAGGTGGTTCATATGAAATCGTCTTTAAATATGAAGGACTAGAAGTAACAGCAACAGTTAAAGTTGTTTCATCAGGTGTTACTGAAAATGCTTCATACGATTTACTAGAAACAGTAGCAAAACAAGCAACAACATATTCACCTGGTCTTCCTTCAACTGGTGATGTAAATGTCTTAGTTATCCCAATTGCTTTTACTAATTCACCTAATTATGACTTATCAGTAATTGAAACAGCATTCAATGGTGAAAACAGTGAAACTGGATGGTATTCGCTAAGTGGATATTATAAAGAAACATCATATGGTGTTTTAAATATTCATGCGAATGTTTTAGATCCATATCAAACAAATGAAGAATACAACCTTAAAAAAGGTACTACAGGCGTTGAAGACTATAAATATTTCTTAGATGCGATTACTTACTATGATGAAGACATCAATTATGCTGAATATGACCAAAATGATGATGGTTATATCGATTGTGTATATTTAATTTATCTTGCACCATACATGAGCGCATTGAGTCATACTGATTTATGGTGGGCATATTGTTATGAATATTTTGAAGATGCAGAATCAGAAGAAGTTAAGTTTGATGGCATTGGTCTAGATTGGTACTTATGGGCAAGCTATGAATTCTTCAATGAACCAATCTATACAGCATATGATTCACAATACAATGTGATTGAAGAAGAATGCTTATATGTTAAAATTAATTGTGAAACAATTATTCATGAAACAGGACATGCACTAGGTCTAGATGATTACTATGACTATAATGATAAAAAGGGTCCATATGGTGGTTTAGGCGCATTCGTTATGATGGACACTAACCAAGGTGACCATGACCCATTCTCAAAAGCAATTCTTGGCTGGATTAATCCAACAGTTGTTTATAATGCGAAATACAGTGCTACTTTAAGATCATTTACTGATTTTGGAGATGCTATTTTTATCATGAAAGATAATGAAGAAACATACTTTACAGAAATGTATGTTATCGCATTATACACACCAACTAAAGCTAATGAATTAAAGTGTACATATGAATGTGGTTTACCATCAATTAGTGGTGTAGCAATCTTCCATGTGGATGCGGTAATCAGTGATAATATTACTGATGAAACAGGTGCCATCGACATTTATAAATTTAATAATGGTTCAACTGAACATAAATTAATTAAGTTAATTGAAGCAGATGGACATAATGACATTGAACAAGATAATTATTCATATGTTGAAAATGATGATTTATTCCAAGCAAATTCAAGCTATGAACTTACTTGGTATGATGGAAGTAATGCGAATATTGTTATTGAAATCGGTGAACTTAACGACACAGTTCAAATCTCAATAAAAACAAAATAAAAAAAAGGAGCCAATGGCTCCTTTTATCTATGAATATATTTAGGAAAATCATTTTGTTTTAAGTCTTTGACATTTCCTTTAATTAGTGGTTCAAGATAATTAATGAATTCATCTTGAATTTGATTATCATCTTTTATCCACTCTTTAGGGAAAGGTTTAACAAGTGTAGCAACGTTTGATAATTTGGTGTATGAGTATTTAATCTTGTACTTTTCTTGATTAACACGATTCATTGTTACCATAATGCCTGACTTATTTTTTAAAGCAAATTTAACGCCATTTTTCCCACAATTGATGGCTTCATTTAAATCTGTTAAGGAAGCAACGTTGAAGAAGCATCTTTGAAGCAAATTAAGTTCAATTGCTCTTACAGGCAGTTTGAGGGTTGTTCCAATAATTTCAGCTAAAACTTGGGCAACACCACCGAGTTGAAGGTGTCCGAAAGTATCATTACTGTTGAAAGTTCTTAAAGACAAAATATATTCATTTTTATCATTTTTGATACCTTCAGATACAGCAACTAACACTTTACGCTTTCTTTCATATATTCTCTTTACATCGCTAATGAATTTATCAATATTAAATGGTACTTCAGGAAGATATATTAAATCTGCACCATACCCTATTTTTTCTGCTAACTTTACGGATGCGGCTAACCAACCAGCATCACGTCCCATTATTTCAATAATCGTAACACGACCTTTTTCATAAACATTGATGTCTTGATGAATATTGATGATGGAATTAATAATAAACTTAGCCGCAGAAGCATAGCCTGGTGTATGATCACAAGCCATTAAGTCATTATCAATTGTTTTAGGAATACCAATAACATTAATACTAGCTTTAACATGTTTAAAATAATGATCTAATTTTAAACAAGTATCCATTGAATCATTACCACCGATATAGAAAAAATCAGTAATACGATATTTTTTAAAAATGTTTAAAATGAGTTCATAATTAGGATCATTATAATCATCGCTTAATTTGAAACGAACAGAGCCTAAATAAGCACCAGGTGTATTTTTCAATAACTCTAAATCGATTAAATCATTTCGAAAATCGATAAAGTTTTCTTTTAAAATACCATCTATTCCATAGATTGCGCCTAAAATAGTATCAAACTCATTTGATTTTAAAGCAGCTTTCACAATACCATATAAACTACCATTAATAACAGCAGTAGGACCGCCAGATTGACCAACAATAAGATTACGCATATTCTTCTCCATTATTAATTTATACTATTATTATAAGACAATAATTGTAATAAATGTTGTGAATTTATAATAAAAATGTTTTCTTATTTTCAAATGTTTTTATTTTATGATATACTATATTTGTTATATAATAAATCACAATAAAAAAGGAATCAAAAATGAAAGATCGAATGCCTAAAGAAATACCATTATATGTTAGATTAATTGTGGCAAGTATCTTTTTACTTTTAGAAGGATTTCTCTTTTATTTAATTGTTTTTTTAAAGATTAATAATATTAAGTACTATTGTTATTTAAGTATTGTTCTTTGTTTTATTATTTCTTCAATATTTGTTGTCACAAGTAAATACAATTATATAATACTAACAGCACTACTTTTTACATTGTTTGCTGATTTATTCTTTGTTTTAATTCAACAGAATAATTATTATATATTTGGAATAATATTAATTAATATAGTTCAACTCATTTATTTATTTTATGTGACAAAACAATTAACAAAAAAACTAATATTTTTGACACTTTTGATTCGCATAATCTCATCAATGGTTTTTGTTTTTATCGCATTATGTTTTTTAAAACCAAGCATAAAAGTATTAACTATTTTATCAATAATATCTTTTGTTAATCTCTTAATGAATATTATTATAAGTGGTATGAGATTCAAAAGTGATGCTTTACTATTTTTTGGTTTAATACTTTTAATGTTATCTTTTGTTGTAGTTGTTTTAAAACAAATATCTGAGATAAATCAATTTATATCACAATGGAATTTTAATATGGTTTGGTTCTTTTACCTTCCATCTCAAATATTAATTAGCTTATTTCCTGTTTTTAAGAAATTTATTAGAAAGGAGCAAGACAATGTTAGCAAAGAAATTCCAAGATCTTCCTAGATTAATTCAATTCTTACTATTACTTATTCCTGTAGTTAGCTGGATTACTGAAATCGTAGTAAGAGTATCAGCCCTAATTGCAAAACCAAACGCTAAAAACATTTTAGGTTTCATCTTTGGTTTAGTAATTCCTGTATTCGGTTGGTTAGATTTAATTTGGGTATTATTATTCAAACATTTAGTATTATGTCAAGTATAAGAAAGGGGAACCTTTCTTATATTTTGCTTACTTAGTATATCGGTATTACACAGCCATGGTAAGGCTGCAAGGTAGGTTCGATTCCTACAGTAAGCACCAGAGGAATATATCATTCAAGAAATCAATTAATAAAATAAATATAAATAAATATAAATAAATGCCCCATTTTACACTCAAATAGAGTATAGAATTGGGGCTATTTTTCTGATTTCTTAAAAGATATAGATTTTATTCAATACATGGTATTATTACTTAATTATTTTAATGCTTCAGATATATGGATAATCTACAAAATAATTATGAAAAGAAGATAGAAGATATTAATATATATGGTTTATTTACTGTTGAAGAGTTCAAACCATATGCTTATTTCGTTTTAATTCATTTGCTTATAAACATAATAAGTGATATAATATATAAAGTAAAAAGGTGAAGATTATGACAATATATATTTTATTAGTCTTGCTTGTTTTAATTTATTTCTTATATTTATATAAGACAGTAAATAAAAACAAAGAAGAAAGATTAAAAAATAACCTTGATGGTCAAAAGTCGTCAAATAAAATGAATGTATTATATATATGTGTTTCAGCTGTTATGATGGCACTTGCTGCTGTTTTAAAAGTATTTGGAATAATGCTTACAACTGAAATGCGGATATCTTTTTTCGCATTGCCACTTATTTTAACAGGTTTGTTTTGTGGAATGGAATGGGGTATCATTACTTCAATTGGTGCTGATTTAACTTATAGTTTATTCTCGGGATATGCTTTTAATCCTGCGTTTACTTTATCAGCAGTATACTGGGGTGTTTTAGGTGGTATCTTTCAAAAAATCAATAATAAAAATAAATTAAATATTTTTGTAGTCTTTTTTGGTGTTTTGATTACATCACTTCTTGAAACGCACACTAATATCTTAGTTACATTATTGCTTTATGGAACAGCAACTTCTATAGCTAGTCTTTTAACTAAGTATTTAGTATTAGTAATTAAATTACCAATCATTACTTTTTTAGTTTATATTTTAAACAAAAGAGTTATCAATAAATTGTTTAGAAAAGTTGAGGTACAAGTATGAGTCAAAAAAAATTAGTTATGCTCGCAATCATGGATGGATATGGCATTCGAGAAGAAACATATGGAAATGCTATAAAGATGGCAAAAAAGCCTAATTTAGATAGAATCTTTAGTGAATATCCATATACAACTATTCTTGCTTCTGGTGAGGCTGTAGGTCTTCCTGATGGTCAAATGGGTAATTCAGAAGTAGGTCATATGAATATTGGTGCTGGTCGTATTGTATATCAATCACTAACTAGAGTGAATATTGCTGTTAGAGAAGATAAACTTGCTTCAATGCCAGCTATTCAAAAGGCTTTTGATCATGCTGTTAAAAACAACAGTAACCTTCATATTATGGGTTTAATGAGCGATGGCGGTGTTCATTCACACATCACACATATCTTGTATTTAATGAAAAAAGCTGAAGAATACGGTATTAAACATATATATGTTCATTCATTCTTAGATGGACGTGATGTTCCACCTAAATCGGCTAAGGAATACTTAAGTGAACTTCAAAAACATTTTACTGACAAGATTTCAGCAGGAATCGTCAGTGGACGTTTCTATGCGATGGATAGAGATAAAATCTATGAAAGAATTCAAAAAGCCTATGATGCTTTAGTTTATGGAGAAGCTAAAGTAAAGGATTTATTAAAGGGTATCGATGAATCATATGATGAAGGTGTAACCGATGAATTCGTTGTTCCATTTATCGTTGATCCTCATTCACAAATCAAAGACGGTGATTCAGTAATATTTGCTAATTTCCGTCCTGATAGAGCAATTCAATTATCACTAGCTTTAACTAATCCAACAAAGACAACACTAGAACGCTTTGAAACATTTAATGATTTATGCTTCGTTCAAATGATGCACTATGCTGAAGATGTTAAAGGTGATGTATGCTTTGGACTTCAAGAATTAAATAATATTTATGGTGAAGTTATCAGCAAAAACAATCTTAAACAATTAAGAATTGCTGAAACACAAAAGTATGCTCACGTTACTTTCTTCTTTGATGGTGGCGAAGACAAAGAAATTGAAGGAAGTGATCGTGTTTTAATTCCTTCTCCAAAGATTGAAACATTTGATTTAATGCCTGAAATGAGTGCATATCAAATTACTGAAGAAGTAATTAAAAGAATCGAAAGTGAAAAATATGATACAATCATTCTAAATTATGCCAATTGTGATATGGTAGGTCATACAGCAGTTCTTCCTGCTTGTATCAAAGCAGTAGAAGTCGTTGATGAATGTATTGGCAAAATTTATGATGCTGTTCAAAAAGTTGGTGGAACACTAATTATTACAGCTGATCATGGTAATGCTGACCAAGAAATCACAGATGAAGGCTTACCTCATACAGCTCATACTACTAATCCAGTTCCATTCTGCATTACTAAAAAAGGATTAATCTTAGAGGCAAGTGGTAATTTAGGAGACATTGCACCTACAATGCTTGAATTATTAGGTATTGAAAAACCAAAAGAAATGACTGGAAAGTCAATGATTAAAGGATACAAATAATGCCATACTTAACAGAACTATCTAGCTATATTTCATTTGATAATGAAATGAACCAAAACATAACAATTAAGATGGAAATTGAAAGTGGTAAATCTGCAACTACAATTGTTCCAGTGAATAACCACTTAGATGCTTTTGTTGATTTAATCAACAATGATATTGAAAGCATCATTTTAGGTTACAATGTTAATAATCAAGTAGTAATTGATCAACTTATCAAATCTCTACCACAAGAACTAGGTCGTAAAATTCCTAATGAAATCTTATTCTCACTTTCTATTACGGCTGCGAAACTTGCGGCTGAATACAATAATATGGAGTTATATCGTTACTTATCAGGTCCAAGAAATATTGTATTACCACAAGTAGTTATTAAAAAAGAAGTATATGATTTACATAATTTAAATGAATCAAAAGGTATGATTAAACAAGTCTCAAGTATTGAGATGGTAAAAGATGATTTAGCTAATCTTGCTTTTTTAGATTTATATTCAATTAATCAGACAACTATAAATAATTTAAAGAAAAAATATCCAAATTTAATGTTTATTTCTAAAAAGAAATTAGAACATAGTTATCAATACTTTGATATTTATGAATATCAAGTTGTTAGTGATGTATTAAATGCTTCAGCAAACTTTATTAACACTAAGTATTTAGATTCATCGCTTGCTGATTTAAGCATAGCTTTAAAAGCTGAATATTTATATGTTAACAACAATGTCTTAAATCGTTTATTAAATATTTTAAATGAAGAAAAATAGGAGAATTAAAATGAAAACTGCACGTGAATATCGTTCAATGGCTCGTGATACTTTACAACACAATATTTTTTCAACACCATGGTTATTATTAATTGTTGTGGGAATTATCGTAGCAGCAATCAATGGCGCAATCTCATGGACTGGTATTGGTGTCTTAATTATCTTCGGTCCATTTGCTTATGGTACAGCTTGTTTCACACTTGAAATGGTTAGAAGCAATGGTCAAAATACTGACCTTGTTAGCTGCTTTAGCGGTTTTAAACGTTTCACTGATACATTAGTTACAGGTTTACTATATTATCTATATCTTTTCTTATGGAGTTTATTATTTGTCATTCCAGCAATCATTAAATCATATGCATATGCGATGACATTCTATTTGATGCAAGATGATGAATCACTATCAGGAAATGAAGTAATCACTAAGAGTAGACAATTAATGAAGGGTCATAAATGGCAACTATTTATTCTTGACTTAACATTCATTGGTTGGTGGATTGTTGGTATGCTTTGCTTTGGTATCGGTACTCTTTGGGTTTCCGCATATCAACAAACAGCACGTATGCATTTCTTTGAAGATATCGCATTAGCTAATTAATATAAGTAAAATAAAAACCAATCTACAGTTATTCTGTAGGTTGGTTTTCTTCTATTTTCAGTAATTTATTTTGCCTAATATTAAATATTAAGTAGATGATACCTACTACAATAATTAATATTGAGAGTAGCTGTGATGGTGAAATACCTAATAGGACTGAACCACGATTGTCATTTCTCAAGAACTCAATAGCAAAGCGGAAAGCCCCATAGCTCATAAGATAAATACCACCTTGAAGATTAGGAATAATCATCAATACGCCAAATAAGATGAAGAGGAAGAGCGATTCAAACAATTGTGTTGGCAATATCCTTGTACTTAAGGCATAACTATTAGCATCATTCGCTACTTCTAAAGCTACTTCTTCACTATAGAAATAGTCATAATAATATGTGCGTTCACTAGTATCATTATATCTTGCGATATTATTTTCTTTTATATATTCTTTCATTCTTTTTTGGAATAGATCTTCATAAGCATCACTTCCATATAAATGAATATAATAAAGTGAACCATTTTTTTGAACATCATATGTTCCAGGGAAGACTACACCAATTTTACTATCGGTAATTTTCCCATAGCAACATCCGCTTAAGAAGCATCCAATTCTTCCAATCGCATGTCCTAAAACAATACCAATAACAACAATGTTGACAATTTTAAAGAACATTTTTCTAATTGGTTTTAAGAATATTATGAAACAAACAACAAAAACAGTAACAGCTGTTATCATCCCAGCCATAAATGTTATGCCACCCTTATGATCTAATTCACCATTTAGGCGGTGAAATAAATCATCAAATAATCTTGAACCAATATAAAAAAGGGCACCGGACAATGCGAAAAGAGTAAGAAGACGATCAAATGATTTCTTATCTAATTTCAGTTTTTTAACTTTATAAATAATTAGTAAGACTCCTGCTACGATTCCTAAAAGAATCAAAAAAGGAAAGAAGAAATTACTATATTGATATAACATATTTTATCACCTTATGTTTATTATATCTTAAATTGATTGTTTTGTCTAATTATTTATTCTTATTTTAAGTTCCATTTCTTTCAAAATGTGCTATAATATTTAAAGGAGAAAGAAAATGATAAAAGTGGATATTAAGAAATTACAAAAAGATTTTAATACGATAGAACACGATTTTAAAGTCATTAAAATCCTTCTAATCATCAATGGTGAACATCAATTTAAAGACTTCCAAGTTATCGAACAAATGATTGCTCAAACCAAAGAGTATTTATTGGTTAATGATGAAAATGCATATAACATTATTGATAACAATGTTTTTGAACTTGAAAATATCCTAAGTGATTTAAAGGATCATTTAAATGAAGAAATTGATGGTAATATTTATCTATTATTGATGAATAACAATAACTATCATTTAGATAATCTTCTTAATCTTTTAAATCAATTAACAACTGATTATCCACTTGCTCTTTTAAAAAATGATATTAAAAGTTATTATCCAAAAATCATCAATGATTATTTAGTTATTTTAAAAGCTATTATTATCAATGAACTATCAGATGCTCATTTAAAAGTAGTAAATACTTTACAAGACATCATTAAAGATAATCATAGTTTAACTAAAGTTGAATTACAATATATCTACAAAGAAACAAAATCATTGATGAAATACATTTTAGAACAAAATCTCGATACTAATGATTTAAATAATAAATACTATTTATTTGAATTAACATTTATTATATTAATGGTGGACTAATGGAAGTATATTTACAAATTAAAAATGCATTAGATGATATATTTGATAATCAAGGCTTTATTAATTTAGTAATTAATAAAAGAATCAAAGAAGTTGAAAAACAAAATCAACCACTATTTTCAAAAGTAGTTTATGGAGTTACCGAAAACAAAATCTTTCTTGATTATAATATTCATCGCTATCTTGTTAAAGATTTAAAAAACAAAGATATTCTTCAATTATTAAGAATAGGTTTTTACATTCTTCATTTCACAAATTTAACAAAAGCTTTGGTTGTTAATGAAATAGTTGAATTATCAAAGGAATTCGACAAATCATTAAGTGGTTTAGTTAATGGTGTTTTGAAAAAAACGATCAATGATACTTTATCTCTTCCTGATGATTCAGTAGATCATTTACTTTCAGTTAAGTATTCATATCCCGAAAAGCTTGTTAATTTTTTAAGAAGAATGTATGAAGATCAAATCGAAGATATTTTAAAACATCCTACGACTATTTATAATACTTATCGTATTAATCCACTAAAAGATTTCTCAATCGATGATATTAAAGTTAAATATCAATTAATTGATAATTCAATCGTCACAGAAGCTAATTTAAATAATACCAAATTTGTCAAACAAGGTATTTTAGTCAACCAAAACTTATCATCTCAAAGAGTTATCAAACTTGTTGATAAAAAGCCACATATGATGGTTTTAGATATGTGCTCAGCCCCAGGCAGTAAGGCATTGATGTTAGCTGAAGAAATGAACAATCAAGTAGATATTACTTGTTTAGATATATATCAACATAAAATTGATTTAATCAACAAACAAAGTGAACTTCAAGGTGTTACATGTCTTAAAACGTTAGTTCAAGATGCATCTCAATTTCAAACAACAAAACAATTTGATTTGATTTTACTTGATGCACCATGTTCTGGTTTAGGTGTCATGAAGCATAAAGTTGATTTAAAATATCAATTTAGTTTTAAAAAGTTAGAAGAATTATATCCTCTTCAAAAGGCATTACTTGGTAAAGCTTATCAACTTTTAAAAGAAGAAGGAGTATTAATTTATTCTACTTGTACAATCAATCCATTAGAAAATGAAGAAATAATGAAGTATTTCTTTAAAAAACATAAAGATATGAAGTTAATTGAAGAAGTCAAACAATTACCTAATGACTTATATGATGGCTTCTATATTTGTAAAATGAAAAAGGAAAAGAAAAATGAAGAACATTTATGATTTAACACTTGATGAACTAATTGAATTTTTCTTAACACATAATGAAAAGAAATTCAAAGCTGAACAAGTGTTTGAATGGTTATATCGTAAAAGAGTAAAATCTTTTGATGAAATGACTAATCTATCAAAAAATCAAATTGCTTTATTAAAAGACAACTTTGAAATCAAAGAGCTTCTTTTAAAAGAAAAGTACTTATCTAAAGATGGTACTGTTAAGTTCTTATTTGAACTTAATGATGGTAATTTAATTGAATCTGTTTTAATGAAGCATCCATACGGATATAGTGTTTGCATTACAAGTGAAGTTGGTTGTAAGATGGGATGTATCTTTTGTGCATCTGGTGAATTAGGTTTTATTAGACAACTTACACTTGCTGAAATGGTTCTTCAAGTTGTCCAAGTTGACAATTACTTGAAAGAAAAAGATGAACACTTATCAAATATTGTTGTTATGGGTATTGGTGAGCCATTTGATAATTATGAGACACTAATTAAATTCTTATATGTTGTTAATTATCCAAAGGGTCTTGAAATAGGAGCACGTCATATTACCGTTTCGACTTCAGGCATTGTTCCAAAAATTAAGGAATTTGCTGAAGTAGACTTACAGATAAATCTTGCGGTAAGTTTACATGCGCCTAATGATGAATTGAGATCTCAAATGATGAAGATTAATAAAACATACCCTTTAGCTGAATTAATGGAAGCCATCAGATATTATTTAAGCAAAACTAATCGGAGAATTACTTTTGAATATATTTTAATAAAAGGGTTAAATGATTCATTGATGCATGCTAAAGAATTAGCAAAACTCTTAAAAGGCATCAATTGTTATGTCAATTTAATTCCATATAATAAAGTATGGACAAAGTCATTAGATACAACAGATCATACCTCAGCCGAAGAGTTCTTAACATATTTAGTATCTAAAGGCATCACAACAACCCTCCGCATTGAAAAAGGCAATGATGTGAATGCAGCATGTGGACAACTTCGTGCAAAAAGAATGGTGAACAATGAAAGCTAAAATAATTCAAATCCAAGCAGATTTATTTAAAGTAAAATTTAATGATTCTATTCAAAATGCTAAAGCATCGAAACTTTTGAAATTAAAAAACATCGATTTAAAAGTTGGCGATGAAGTTGAAGTCAATCAATATAATGATGGTTTTTGTTATATTGAAAAAAGATATCCACGTAAAAATGATTTAGTTCGGCCTGTTGTAGCAAACATCGATAAAGCAATTGTTTGTGTTAGTGTAAAAGAACCAGAATTCAACCAAAACTTATTAGATCGATTCTTATCAATTCTTTTCTTTAACAATATTGATTGTGTTATTGTTTTCACAAAGATTGATTTATTAAAAACCCAAAATGAAATTAAATACATCAATAATATATATGAATATTATCAATCAATAGGTTATGAATGCTATCAAACAACAAACACTAACAAATCGATAAAAGAAGTTTTTGTAAAAATTGTTGACAATAAAATATGTGTTATCACTGGCCAAAGTGGAGTTGGTAAATCAACAATCATCAATTTAATTGATGAGTCATTAAAACTTGAAACTGGAGAAATTTCATTAAAGTTAAATAGAGGCAAACATACCACAAGATATACAACTCTTTATCCAATCTTTAATGGTTATATTGTCGATACACCAGGTTTTGGTAATTTAGACTTTATTGGTATGAATGAATTAGATTTAAGCCATTCATTTATTGAAATATTTAAAGCTAGTGCTGATTGTAAATACAAAGGTTGTTTACATGAAAATGAACCACATTGTCATGTAAAAGAATTAGTTGAGAAAGGTTTAATAAATAAAGAACGTTATAATAATTATTTAAGCTTTTTAAAAATCGTTAAACAAAATAGGAAGTATTAATATGAACCAATTAAAAATAGCACCATCAATTCTTTCTAAATTAAATGAATTAGATGAAACTATAACAATACTTAACTCACTACCAATAGAAGCAATCCACATGGATGTTATGGATGGGAAGTTTGTTAAAAACAAAACATTTGATTATACTTTAATTGAAAGAATTAAAACACCAAAAATAATTGATACACACTTAATGATTGAAAAACCACTTGATGTGATTGATCGATATTTAGCTTGTTCTGATATTGTCACATTCCATTTAGAAGCAGTAAATGGTGATGAATTATCAGCATTCTTAAAAAACAAACCATTAAATAAAAAAATAGGATTATCAATTAAACCTCAAACAAATGTTTTAGATTTAGTTCCATATCTAAATAGTATTGATTTAGTTTTAGTAATGACAGTTGAACCTGGTCAAGGTGGTCAAGCATTTATGATGGATATGCTTCCTAAAATTAAATTCTTAAGCGATTATAAAGCGAAAAACAATTTAGATTATCTTATTGAAGTTGATGGTGGTATTAATAGTGAAAATGTTCAATTATTAAAAGCAAATGGTGCAGAGATGATTGTTGTTGGTACTTTCTTTTTCAAAAATGATAATTATTTATTAACTATTGATTCTTTGAGATAATTCATATGAAAAAAATAGGCATTTTATTACCACTCTTTTCGCTTCCAAATGATTATGGAATTGGTTCAATGGGAAAAGAGGCATATCAGTTTATCGATTTTTTAGCAGAAAGTCATATTGCCTTTTGGCAATTACTTCCATTAGGTATTACTTCTTTTGGCGATTCTCCTTATCAATCGTTATCTTCGATGGCTGGAGGCATCAATTACATCGACTTAGAAGCACTTTTTGTGGATGGCTTAATAACAAAAGAAGAACTAGAAGAAAACAAAATTATTTCTAATCATGTTGAATACGGTAAACTTTTTGAAACGAGATTAAACCTTTTAAAGAAAGCACATCAACGTTTTTTATTACACGATCAAGAAGAGTATTTAACGTTTAAAAAGAACAATAGAGATTGGTTAGATGATTTTAGTTTATATATGGCCTTAAAAGCCAAATTGAATTTTCAACCACTTAATCTTTGGGATAAAGATTATCAAGATAAAGAAAGTGAAAAGTGCATTCTTTTTAAAAAAGAATATGCGAATAACATTGATGTTCATGCCTTTGGTCAATTCCTTTTCTTTAAGCAATGGTACCAATTAAAACAATATGCGAATAAGAAACATATAAAGATTATTGGTGATATGCCAATTTATGTTTCACCTGATTCTGCTGATGTTTTTGGAAATCACAATGTTTTTTTGCTAGATGAAAGAAAGAATCCAACACTTAGAGCAGGCGTTCCTCCTGATTATTTTTCAGAAGATGGTCAATTATGGGGTAATCCAATCTATAATTATGATTACTTAAGAAAAACTAAATATCAGTGGATGCTTAATCGTTTTAAACATTATCTTTCAATGTTTGATATAATTAGATTAGATCACTTTAGAGGTTATGCATCATATTATGTTGTTGATCAAGATAGCACAACAGCTAAAAATGGCCATTGGGAAGATGGACCAAGAATGGAACTCTTCTCAAAAGTTAAAAAAATGATTCATCAAAAGCTTTCAAAAAGAATGATTGCTGAAGACTTAGGTGTCTTAACAGATGATGTTGAAAAGCTTTTGAAAGATACTCATCTTGGTGGTATGAAAGTAATGCAGTTTGGTTATCCAGATGTTTCATCAACAAACTACTACAAAAACTATCGTAAAAATCAAGTGGTTTATCCAGGTACACACGATAACGACACAATCCTTGGTTGGTACAATAACCAAGATGAAATACTTCAAAACTTTGTGTTAAAAGATTTAAACACAACAGAGAAAAACTTAGTAGAAGATTTTCTCAAAGCCATTATTAATTCTAAAGCCAAAATAATAATCATTCCATTTGCTGATCTATTGAAAATGAACAGTGAAGGTAGAATTAATACACCAGGATTGACTAGTGGCAATTGGCAATTTAGAATTTCACAAGATGATTTATCAAAATCAATAATAAAAGAAATTATTAAGTATTAATATAATAAAATGTATAGAATAAAAGAAAGGAAAAGAAAAATGAAGAAAGCATTATTATATTTAATAATGATTTGTGGTTTATTCACACTAGGTGCTTGTTCTTGTGGTAAGAATAAAGACAAAGGTAATGATGATAAAACACAAGTAGAGAAATTTACTATCCGTTTTATGAATTATGATGGAGTTATACTACAAACAGATGAAAATGTGGAAAAAGGTACATTACCATCTTATCATAGTAATCTTCCAACAAAACCAAGTGATGAATACTATGATTATCAATTTGATGGTTGGACACCAGTAATTACAGCAGCTAATTCTGATGCGGTTTACTTGGCAAAATTTAAACAAGTTCAAAAGGAAATTGTCATTCCAGAAGATAGTTTTTCTATTCAATGGTTTAACTATGATGGTTCACTTTTAAAAGTTGATTACTATAAAGAAGGTGAAATGCCTGTATATCGTGGTGAAGAACCAACTAGAGACTCAACTAATGAATATGATTTTACTTTTAAATCATGGCTTCCAGAAGTTCAAGCAGTAACTGGTAATGCTACATACATGGCACAATTTGATTCACAAAAGAATTATCAAGTTGTCACATTTGATTTAGATGAAGGTACAAGTCAATCATATAATGGTGGTGAAGTCAAAGTTCATGGATTGAATCAAACAGAGTTTTTCTTTGATGTTTTAAAGAATGGTTATATTTTCAAAGGTTGGGCTGTTGATGATGAATTAGTTATGAATGAAACTGGAAACATCGTTAAGAAAATTGATTTAACTGATGGTTTAGTATTCAAAGCTCAATACGAAAAGAAAGAAGAATTAATTTTAACTATTCAATATGCATTCATTGATTCAATTAGTGGTAAAGTTATCAAGACAGTTAATAGTGTTGATGAAAGTATTGCTGTAGTATCAAAAGGTGGCTTATATCCATACTATTCAAGTGTTCATCTAAATTGTCAACCAGGTGAAGGCTATTCATTTGGTGGTTGGATGTATGAAGAATATCTACTTTCTAAAGAAAAAGAATACAATTATAAGATGTGGGATAAAGACATCACACTTGTAGCATTGATTATTGTTGATCACTATACTTTAACTGTTACTTCATCATCACACGATGATGGTCAAGTTAGAATATATAATGCTGAACAACCATTAAAAGATGAATATGAAGTAGAAGTTGCAGCAGGAACACTAATGACAATTTCTAATGAAACGTATACAGATTGCTTATTCTTAGGTTGGTTTGATGAAGATGATAACTTAGTTTCTGCTGATGCAGTTTACACATTTGTTATGCCAGCTCATAACTATAAACTAATCTCAAGATGGAATAAGTTCAAAATAACATATGACTTAGATGGTGGTGTTGTATCTGGTGATAATCCTGAATATTTTTCATACAATGAAGAATTACCAAAACTATTAGAAATCATTGCTCCAACAAAACAATATTCTGAATTTAATGGTTGGATTGTTAATGGTGAAGGTGAACCTTTACAAGAAATCTATACAATATATGAATGTGATATCGTCTTAAAAGCAACATATATCTTAGATGAATTATTTAGCCCATACGAAGTTGAAGCTAATGGTGATAGCGGATTCACACTTACTGGTCTTAAGAACACATCAATTACAGATATTGACCTTTCAATTGGTATTACAAGAATTGCGACTGGAGCTTTTAATGGAGCTACAAATATTACATCACTTGTTATCCCAGACACAGTTGTGGAAATTCAAGAAGGTGCTCTATCTGGCCTTGTTAATTTGGAAGAATTAACAATTCCTTATGTTGGTAGATCAATAAATGAAACAGAACTTACTAAAGAAAGTGTCTTTACATATATATTTGGTGATACAATGCCTTCTAATTATAGTTCTGTAAGTACATCAACTGGTTATGATCCAAGTATCCATGGATATGAATTTAAATATTCAAGCCGCATTCCAAAATCATTAAGAACTATCAATGTTACTGGTGGAAATATTAAAAGACTTGCATTTAATGAAGTTTCAAATGTAACTGAAATTAATGTTACAAACGTTTCTAATATCGCTACTGAAGCTTTCAAAGAATGTCGTGATTTAGAAACTATAACAATTGATAGCACAACAAAGACAATCGGTCAAAATGCATTTGCTCTATGTGGTAGAATTACAACTATGGTTCTTCCATTTATTGGATATGATGGAAATACAGCAAGTGATGGTAAGGCATATTTTGGTTATTGGCTATTTGGTAAACTTAATGATTATAGTGAACTTAGATATATTTATCAAAATGATATAAGAGTAACAATTCCAAAGGGAGCAGTTAATTTAACTATTCTAGGTGGTAAACTTGGTGATCATGCTTTAGAAAATACTAATTTCAGTGAAGTTCATTATTATGGTAATTATATTGATTCTTGGGCGTTTACTGGTTCTGAGATTAAAGAATTCTATGCCCATACAAAATTGAATTATTTATGTTCAAAAGCTTTCTATGGCTGCCCATATTTAACTAAAGTTGTTTTACAAAAAGGTGTTACAGATTTAGAATCTAGTATCTTTGAAGATTGTACACAATTGAAAACTTGTATTCTTAATAATTTTGACTACTATCTATCAAATGATATCTTCAAAAATTGTACTTCACTTGTAAGTGTTCAAATCAACATTTTACAATATAGTTCAACTACTATTACAAGTGGTGTATTTAGCAATTGTCCAAAATTAAGCAAGATTTATATTGGTAATACTAATGATCATTCATTAAGTAGATTAACTCTTGAAGATGCTAATGGTACAAATCTTCACTTCAAAAACGCTATTAAATACTTTCATTCAGAAGATGATCCTGGATATGCTGGATATTATTGGTATTGGGACTATGATGGTCTTGATATAGCAGAATGGTAATATAAAGAATATATAAGCATTATCGTTAATAAGCGATAATGCTTTTTATCTTTGTAATTAAATGGATTTAGCCACATATAAAAAATGAATAAATAAGATTGAAATAAGTAACAAAATATAGTATAATATTGTATAAGGAGAATAATTATGAAGATATATATTGGCTCAGACCATGCAGGTCTAGAATTGAAAAATGAAATTGGTGTTTATTTAAATGATCAAGGTATTGAAGTTGTTGATTGTGGAACTTATTCCAGTGAATCATGTGACTACCCTGATTTTGCTAAAAAGGTATGTCGTGGCGCACTACTAGAACAAACATATGGTATTTTGGTATGCTCTACAGGTATAGGCATGAGCATTGTGGCTAATAAGTTTAAGGGAATTCGTGCAGCACTTGTTGGTAGCGTCGAAGATTCTCAACTTACAAGAGAACACAATGATGCTAATGTTTTATGCTTAGGTGCTAAAAATACTTCAATCGATTTAGCAAAGAAAATTGTTGATACTTTTTTAAATACAGTATTTTCTGGTGACAGACACTTAAGAAGAGTAAATAAAATTAAGGCAATTGAGGATGAAGAAAGATAAAATCTCCAAAGCATTCAAGACTTATAATTTAGTCATGAATGAAGTTTGGAAGCTTTTAACAATTATCTTAATTGGTGTCTTCATCGGTTGGTTGATTAAAAGAAAAAATGGATCAAACCTTGGTTTCGTTATATCTATTTCAATATCATTAGTTATTGGCTTAGCAGTATTTTTTATTGGTTTAATCAAAATATCCAAGAAAAAAGAAAAAGAGGATGCGAATGCTGTTCAAGAAACTGACAAGTGATGAATTTAATCAAAAAACACAATCGATTATAATTAGTGCATCACTAATTTTGTCCATACTGATTTTAGCTATTATGTCTTTCTTTGGTTTAAGATATTGCTTATCATATTTGATATGCTATGTTGTTAGTATTATGATTTTTGTTAAAAACAATATTATAATTACTTATTTCTTAACCGCAAGACTTTATCATCCACGTTTTTGGATGACATTCAATAATTTTTTCAATATGGCTATATATATGTTGACAGCTTTACTTCTAGTTAAAATTGCATATTTAAGTCTTGTAGGCTTAATTGGTTTATTTGTGATTGCTGGAAGTACTATCATAATTAGTATAATCTATAAAGAATAAAAAAACTCTAATGAGGAAATTCTTTTATTAGTATCAATAGGGGGGCGATAAATTGCGTTTTGCTGATATCGTGGGAATTTATCATTCACTTTCACCTAATATTAAATCAAGTTTATTTATTATATTTATCTTGATTGTTTTTGTAATCATTTGTGGAATTGTTGTGAAAAGACAAGATCCTAATAAACCATCGAAGGGATTCGTTTTGGTTTTGGAAATATTAGTTAGTTGGATCAACAATTTATGTGGTGATAATTTAGGTAAGAGGGGAAGAAAGTTCGCACCAATGATCTTAACAATGGCAATGTTTATTTTTGTATCAAACGTTAGTGGTTTGTTTGCTTTAACAAATCCAACTGCAAACATTGCTATTACAGTAGGACTAGGATTTATTTCATTCTTTATGATTCATGGTGCTTGTATTAAGTATTGTGGACTTAAAGGTTATCTGAAAACGTATATTGATCCAAGCCCTGTTATGTTACCGATTAATATCATATCTGAATTCGTTACCCCATTTTCTTTAGGTATGCGTTTATTTGGTAATATCTTAAGTGGAAGCATTATTATGATATTGGTTTATAATGCTTTTGCGTTAATCCATATTGGGGCTTTCCCACTTGGACAAATATTGAGTATTATTATTGCGCCAGCATTTCATGCTATCTTTGACGTTTTCTTTGGTGCAATTCAAACATATGTATTTATTTTCTTAACAACTATTTTTATAGCAGGAAAACTTCCTGAAGATGAATAATTTATTAATAAATAAAAAGGAGAACAATTATGAATTTTTTAACACAATTTTTTAAAGTATTAGAAATCGCTGCAGGTGATTTAAAACATCTTGGTGCTGCTATTGGCGCTGGATTAGCTGTATTCACAGGTTTTGGTACAGCCATTGGTCAAGGAGGGGTTGCAGCAAAAGCTGTTGAAGCCGTAGGACGTCAACCAGAAGCAGTATCAGCTATTCGTTCAACAATGATTATGGGTCAAGCAGTTGCTGAAACAACTGGTATTTATGGTTTCGTTGTAGCTATTCTTCTAATCTTTGTATTCTAGGAGTATATTATGGATAAAGCCGCTGAAGAAGTCAGAAATGCAATCAACAACGGCATCGATTTAATTAGAGAAGGAGCTGGAATTCAAGCTACACTTATAACATTTATTGTTCAAATATTAGCTACTTTAGTTTTATTCTTATTTGTTAGAATCTTTCTTTGGAAAACAGTAACTGGTCTTTTAGATAAAAGAAAACAAGCAGAAGTTGACGCAATCAATGAGAAAGATCAATTACTTAAAGAAAATCAAGAATTAAAAGAAGAAGCTAAAACAATTATCGATTCGTCACGTCTTGAAGCTCAAAAAGAACATGATTTGATTATTCAAAATGCTAATCAAGAACATGATGCAATTATTACTGAAGCTAATCAAAAAGCCCAAAAGCTCAAAGAAGATGCTGAACGTGATATTGAACAACAATACAAACAAGCTGAAGATCAAATCAAAGAACAAATCGTTACAGTAGCTTATGATTTATCACGTAAAATTACTAATGAGGAAATCGATAGTAAAAAGAATGATGAAATAATTGATAATTTCTTTAAGGAGCAGCAAAATGATTAATGAATTAGGTTTAGAATATGCTAAAGCACTAATTGATTTATCACAAGATGCCGATGATGATTTGAATAGTTTAGCTATTTTAAATCATATCTTAAACGATGAGCAAATAAAGAAAACCATCTTTCATCCTCTAATTGATAAAGATGCAAAAAAAGAACTATTTACAAATGTCTTTCAAAATAAAGTATCAAAAGTATTTATGGAATATATATATGTTTTAGTCGATAATGAAAGATTAAACATTGTTGGTGATATATATGATTCATATCAATACTTATATGATTATAGTAAAGGCATCTTGCATTGTGAAATCATCACAAATCAAGAATTAAAAGACAATCAATTAAAACAAATCATTGATTACTTGAAAAAACAATATCAAAAGAATGATATTCAATATCAACAAACAATTGATCAAAACTTAATCGGAGGCATAAAGATTAAAGTTGGAAACGACATTATTGATGCTTCAATTGATGATCAATTGTTACAGTTAAAAGAATCAATTAGATAGGAGGATTAAAAATGAAATCCTTACAAGTTAATGAAATTGCTGCATTAATCAAAGAGCAAATTAAAAAATATGAAGTAAAGACTAACACTTATAATACAGGAACAATTATTTCTGTTGGTGATGGTATTGCTTTAATATATGGCTTAGACAATGCGATGTACGGTGAATTACTAGAATTCCCTAATGATGTATATGGTATGGTCTTAAACCTTGAAAAAGATTATGTAGGTGCAATTCTTTTTGGTGAAACATCAAAAATTAAAGAAAAAGACCAAGTTAAAGCCACAGGACGTATTCTAGAAGTTCCTGTAGGTGAAGCAGTCATTGGCCGTGTTTTAAATGCTTTAGGTCAACCAATTGATGGTATGGGTGCATTAAAAACAAATCGCTACCGCCCTGTTGAGAAAAAAGCAAGTGGTGTTATGGCTCGTCAATCAGTTAAACAACCACTTCAAACAGGTATTAAAGTTATCGATGCTTTAATTCCAATTGGTAGAGGTCAAAGAGAATTAATTATTGGTGATCGACAAACAGGTAAAACTTCGATTGCCTTAGATACAATCTTAAATCAAAAAGACCAAAATGTTATTTGTATCTATGTTGCTATCGGTCAAAAAGAATCGACAGTATCAACTGTTGTTGAAACACTAAAGAAATATGATGCGATGAAATACACAACTGTTATTTCAGCTTCAGCATCACTTTCTGCTCCACTTTTATATCTTGCTCCTTATGCTGGTGTTGCGATGGCAGAAGAATTTATGTATGCAGGAAAAGATGTTTTAATTGTCTATGATGATTTAACTAAACATGCAATTGCTTATCGTGAATTATCGTTATTACTAAAACGCCCACCAGGACGTGAAGCTTTCCCAGGTGATGTTTTCTATTTACATTCAAGATTACTAGAAAGAGCATCAAAACTATCTGATGAGTTAGGTGCTGGTTCAATCACTGCTCTTCCAATTATTGAAACACAAGCTGGTGATATTTCTCAATATATTCCAACTAATGTTATATCAATTACTGATGGACAAATTTTCTTACAAACTGATTTATTCAATTCTGGTATCAGACCAGCTGTTAATGCGGGGCTATCAGTATCAAGAGTTGGTGGTTCTGCACAAATTAAATCAGTAAGAAAAGTATCAGGTAATTTAAGACTTGATCTTGCTAGTTATCGTGAACTTGAAGCATTCACACAATTTGGCTCAGACTTAGATCAATATACACTATCAAGACTTGAACGTGGTAAACGAACAGTTGAAGTTTTAAAACAAGAACTTCATCAAGCCGTAACTCCAGTTGAACTTACAATTAGTGTTTATGCTTTAAATAAAGGCTATTTTGATAAGATTGAAGTAGATCAAATCTTACCAAAAGAAAAAGAACTATATAAGTTCTTAAAGACAAATCCATTAGGAAAAGAAATTACAAAAGAAATCAATCAAACAAAACAATTACCAGATGAGGAAAAACTAAATCAATTATTAACTGAATTTTTTAGATAGGAGGGTTTTATGGCAACAAATATTCGTGATGTTAAATTAAGAATTACCGCAACCAAAAAAACAGAACAAATAACGAATGCGATGAACATGATTTCAGCGGCTAAACTTAAAACAGCAGAAAAAGCTATTAAAGGCTATCAACCATATTTGAAACAAATCCAAGATGTTGTTAAAAACATCATGAATAATTTAGATGAAACCAAAGAAATTCATAATCTTCTTTTAGACAAAAGAGAAGTTAATAAAGTCTGTTATTGTATTATTACAACAGATAAAGGTTTAGCTGGTGCTTTTAATAACAATCTTTTCAAAGAATTAAAGAGTATTTTAAAAGACAATAAAGAAAAGTTTGTGGTTGCACCAATAGGCTTAAAAGGTTATTATTTTGTTAAGAAAAATAAATATCCAATTTATTTGGATAAATATATTCAAGTAAAAGATAATGTTGAATTCAATGAACTAATCCCTTTTATTAGAGATTTAATTAAAGGTTATGTTCTTGGTGAATTTGATAAAGTCATTGTTATTTATAATCATTATGTTAATACTTTAATTCAAAATGTTAAACAGTTCGAACTATTACCTATTCAAGAAAACTTTAAGGATGTAAATCATTCCTCTGTTTATGAGTTTGATGGTGATACTGAACAAATGTTAAATATGATTTTACCGATTTATGTTGAAAATGTATTATATGGTTTAATTCTTAATTCTAAAGCATCTGAGCATGCATCTCGACTTAATGCGATGAAAGCAGCAACAGACAATGCTAAAGAAGTAGTTGAAAAACTAGAATTATTGTATAATCGTGTTCGTCAACAAGCCATCACCTTAGAGATTACTGATATTGTTGGTGGTGCTAGTGTTATTAATAATAAGTAGGAGGCTTATATGAATAAAGGTCTTATTTCACAAGTCTTAGGTCCTGTTGTTGATGTCGAATTTAAAGATGGTTGCTTACCAGCTATCAATAATGCATTAAGAATTGACTTAAGCGAACAACAAAATAAAGGAATAGAAATTCATTTAACGCTTGAAGTGGCCCTTCATTTAGGTAACAATATTGTAAGATGTATCGCAATGGATGCAACAGAAGGTTTACGTCGTGGTATGGAAGTACTTGACACAGAAAGCCCTATTCAAGTTCCTGTCGGAAAATCAACACTTGGACGTTTGTTCAATGTTTTAGGTGAAGTTATTGATGGACAAGAAGCTATGCCTAAAAATGTTCAAAAGATGCCAATCCATCGAGCTGCTCCAACATTTACAGAATTAAAAGGTGATGTTGAAATACTAGAAACTGGTATTAAAGTTATTGACTTATTAGCACCATATATTAAAGGTGGTAAGATTGGTCTATTTGGTGGTGCTGGTGTTGGTAAAACTGTTTTGATTCAAGAATTAATTCATAATGTTGCCCAAGAACATGGGGGTATTTCTGTTTTTGCCGGTGTTGGTGAAAGAACAAGAGAAGGTAATGATTTATATTATGAAATGAAAGAAACAGGTGTTATCAATAAAACTGCCTTAGTCTTCGGTCAAATGAATGAACCACCAGGAGCAAGAATGCGTGTTGCCTTAACTGGTCTTACAATGGCTGAATATTTCAGAGATCAAGAACATCAAGATGTTTTATTATTCATCGATAATATCTTCCGTTTTACGCAAGCTGGTTCAGAAGTTTCAGCACTTCTTGGTAGAACACCTTCAGCAGTAGGCTACCAACCAACGCTTGCGACAGACATGGGTACTTTACAGGAACGTATTACTTCAACTAAAGATGGATCAATTACATCTATTCAAGCTGTATATGTTCCAGCTGATGACTTTACTGACCCTGCCCCTGCAACAACATTCTCACACTTAGATGCAACAACTAACCTTTCAAGACAAATTGCAGAAGAAGGTATTTACCCTGCTGTAGATCCTTTAACTTCTACATCACGTGCTTTAGCTCCTGATATTGTTGGTGTTGAACATTATGAAGTTGCAAGAGGTGTTCAAAAGATTATTCAACGTTATAATGAACTATTAGATATTATAGCAATCCTTGGTATGGATGAATTATCTGATGAAGATAAATTAGTTGTATCAAGAGCTCGAAAGATTAGATTATTCTTATCTCAAAATACTTATGCTGCTGAACAATTCACAGGTAATCCTGGTTGCTATGTTAAAGTACAAGACACTATCAAAGGCTTTAAAGAAATATTAGAAGGTAAACATGATGATTTGCCAGAAGAAGCATTTAGATTAGTAGGTACAATCGAAGATGCGGTTGAAAAGGCAAAAACATTAAAGTAGGTTTTTATGAAACTTTTAATTGTTAATCCCAAAGGTGTTTACTTTGATGGTGAAGTTGAGTACGTTATTATTGATGGTGACAATGGTCAATTAGGTATTTTAGAAAATCACACACCTATTGTTGCTGGTGTTAATGAAGGTTTTGTTAAAAGAGTAAAAGATAATCAAGAATATTTTTATATGATTTCAGGTGGAATCATTGAATATAAAGATAATATCATCAATGTGATTGCTCAAGAGGTCGCTGAAGGACCAACACTTGAACAAGCAAATAAAGAATTCAAGAAAATCCGTGAAAGTGCAGCATACGAAAACAAACGTAAACTTATGGATTTTACGGAACTTGAAAGAGATCTTGCTAAAAACCTAAAACAAATTAAAGCAGGAGATTTAAAATAAATAGATGTCCATGAACGATAATGTCCATGGACTTTTTGATAAATACAAATAAGTCATATATATTATTTAGAAATTAACAATCTTTTTTTCAATTGCATAATACTATTATTTGATGTATAATTGATTTATGCGTAATATTATTAATTTGTTTAATGTCAAAAAAGATAAAAAAGAAATTGATTACTTTATAATTGGTAAAGTACCTTATTTTATTGTAAAATATGACAAATCACTAAATATGAGGGATTATTATTTATTTCATGAATTATCTTTATTTTTCAACACTCTTATTATTTTCATTGATAAAGAAGAGGAGTTGTTTGATTTGAATATTGATGATTTTTTTGATTTATTAATATGTTTCAAAAGTATTTAATAATTGTTTATATTTATGTGGTAATAATTGAGATAATTTGGTAAAATATTACTATTAAAATTTACTATTATTTAGAAGGATAATATGAGTATTGAAATAATAATACAAATAATACTATTTGGACTAGCCCTTAGTGCAGATGCCTTTTCTGTTGCTGTAACTGAGGGGTTAGTGTTTATTGATATTGATAAAAAGAAAGCCCTTTTTATTGCTTTGATTTTTGGTTTGTTTCAAGCCTTATTCCCACTTATTGGCTATTGGATAGTGGAAATAGTCACAATACTAGTTGATTCTAGTAAAGCAGCAAATGTTGGTCAGATTGTTTCTACAATTGTCAGTTGGACATCATTTGCGATTCTTGTTTTCTTAGGTATCAAAATGTTAATAGAAGGAATAAAAGATATCAAGAAAAGTGATGAAGAAAAAACAGAAAAACATTTCACATATAAAGAAGTATTATTGATGGGTGTTGCAACCGCCATTGATGCTTTAGCTAGTGGTGTTGCTTTCCACAATACTGATTTAAATGGTGTTTCAATATCAAATAATTATACAATATGGTTCCATGTAACTATTATTATGGTTATTACTTTTGGACTATCTTTATGTGGTGTTCTATTTGGCCATAAGATAGAAACATTGTTTAAAGGTAAATATGAGATTGCTAAAATCATTGGTGGTATTATTTTAATCATTTTAGCTATTTGGATTATTTTAAGCCATTACTTTGGTATTTAAATATTAATATGTTAAATTATTGTAGATATTATTTTTATTCTATGGTATAATATATATGTAGATAGATGGATTCTATTTATGAATGTTTAAGAGGAGGTATTTATATGATAATTAACATTCATGGAAAAAACAAATTTGTGGTAAAGCCAGCATTAAAGGAGTATATCGAATCACAGCTCTTGCCAATTGAAAAAATGTTTAGAATGGCTGATAATGTAACCGCAAACGTTATTTGTAAAGAATACGGTAACGATAAAGTTGTGGAGGTCACAATTCCAACAAAATACCTCATTATGAGATCAGAAAGTGTTGCTGATGATATGTTTAAAGCCGTTGATTTAGCTGTTGAAAAACTAGAAAAGCAAATCAACCGTCACAAGAAAAAAATTAATTCAATCATCAGAAAACGTGAAGGTGTAAGTGCACACTATATGATGCTTGAAGAAGAATCAGAAGCTCATGAAGAAAAACAAGTAGTAAAAGAAAAACAAGTTGATCTACCAGTTATGAGTATTGATGAAGCAATTACTCAACTTGAACTTCTTGACCATGACTTCTATATGTTCATCAATGAAAGTGATCATAAACCTACAACTATTTATTTAAGAAACGATGGTAATTACGCTATTATCAAATCTAAATAATATTTAATGTAAAGTGGAAAGTAATTTCCACTTTATTTTTTCGAAACTTAAAATACTTGCTAAATTGGGCCTTTTATGGTATTATATAATGAAGAGGTATGTATAAATGTTTAAAAGATTATTTGATGCCGGATATAAAGAATTAAAAAAGTGTGAAAAGATTGCTGATAAGGTCTTAGATTTAGAATCAAAATATAGAGCATTATCAGATGAAGATTTAAAGCACAAAACAGTTGAATTTAAAGAAAGACTAGCTAAAGGTGAAACTTTAGATGATTTATTAATTGAAGCTTTCGCAACTTCACGTGAAGCCGCATATCGTGTTTTAGGTTTACTTGCTTTTAGAGTCCAAGTTATTGGTGCAATCACAATGCATTATGGTAACATTGCGGAAATGAAGACTGGTGAAGGTAAAACTTTAACATCAGTTATGGTCGCATATCTTAATGCTTTAGCTGGAAAAGGTGTACACATTGTCACTGTCAATGAATATCTAGCAAGCCGTGATGCTCATGATATGGGACAAGTTCATAGCTTTTTAGGTTTAACTGTTGGTCTAAACTTAAGAGAACTTACAAAAGAAGAAAAACGTGCAGCATATTATTGTGATATTACATATTCAACAAACAATGAATTAGGTTTTGACTACTTAAGAGATCACATGGTTGTAAGATTAGAAGATATGGTTCAAAGAGAATTGAATTTTGCAATCGTCGATGAAGTAGACTCCATTTTAATCGATGAAGCAAGAACACCTTTGATTATTTCTGGTGGCGAAAAACGTGGTGCCAACCTTTATGAAGTTGCTAACAATTTTGTTCGTAATTTGAATAAAGATGAATATGAAGTAGACATTAAGTTAAAACATGCAACATTGACTGAAAAAGGTATGGAAAAAGCTGAAAAATACTTCCATATTGATAATTTGTATGATGTTCAACATGTTAACTTAGTTCATAGAATTAACAATGCTTTGAAAGCTAATTACACAATGGACCGTAATGTTGATTACGTTGTTCAAGACAATTCAGTAATTATCGTTGATGCATTTACTGGTCGTTTAATGCATGGACGTCAATTCTCAGAAGGTCTACACCAAGCCTTAGAAGCTAAAGAACATGTTGAAATTAAGAAAGAAACTAGAACACTTGCGACAATCACATTCCAAAATTACTTTAGATTGTATGATAAATTAGCAGGTATGACTGGTACAGCTAAAACAGAGGAAGAAGAATTTAGAAATATTTACAATATGTTTGTTGTTGAAATTCCAACAAATGTACCTGTAATTAGAATTGATGATGAAGATAAAATTTTCCAAACTGCTAAAGGTAAATTCCAAGCATTAGTTAAAGATATTGAAGCTCGTCATAAAATTGGTCAACCAATTCTTGTTGGTACAATTTCCATTGAAACATCAGAATTAGTATCAAATCTTCTTAAAGCTAAAGGCATTAAGCACAATGTCTTAAATGCTAAACAACACGAAAGAGAAGCAGAAATCATTCTTCACGCTGGTGAAATGGGTTCTGTCACTATCGCAACTAACATGGCTGGTCGTGGTACAGATATTAAATTAGGTGAAGGCGTTAGAGAAGTTGGTGGTCTTGCCGTTTTAGGTACAGAACGTCATGAATCACGTCGTATCGACAACCAATTGCGTGGTCGTTCTGGTCGTCAAGGTGACCCTGGTTATAGCTGCTTCTATCTATCTTGTGAAGACGATTTATTAAGAAGATTCGGAAGTGATCGATTCAAAATGATCGTATCGCTTGGTACAGGCAAACAAACAGCAGAAGATGGTTCTGAACTTCCATTATCAATGAAATTAATGAGTAACTTTATTGAATCAGCACAAAAACGTGTTGAAGGTTCTAACTATGATAGACGTAAGAGTGTCGTTGAATATGATGAAGTATTAAGAAAACAAAGAGAAGTTATCTATAAACAAAGAAATGATATTTTATCATTTGATGACATGGAACCAGTTATTGTCAAGATGATTAATTCAGTAGTAAATCGTTATGTTCCACGCTTTGTCAAATTAGATTCAAAGAAACAAGTAATTGATGGTGAAAGATTATATAAAGAATTCATTATGAAATTCTTTAACTCTAATGAATTTGAACGAGAAGACTTTGAAGATGAGGAATTAGAAACTGTAAAACAAATGATTCTTGATAGATTCATGAAGAATCTTGATGGAAAGAAAACAGCTTTCCCAATTGAAATCTATCATGAATTCTTAAAAGTAATTTTACTTCGTATTGTTGATAGCTTCTGGATGGATCACATTGATGCTATGAGTGATTTACGTCAAAGTATTGGCTTAAAATCTTATGCTCAATTAAATCCATTAAGAGAATATCAAGATTTAGGTTTCCAAATGTTTGATGAAATGATTTGTAATATTGAAGACCATGTTGTCTTAAATATCAATCGTGCTCAAATTAGGGATAACCTAGAAAGAGAACAAGTTGCTAAACCTACTGGTACATCTGGTGGTGCAGAAGAACCAGTAAAGAGAAAACCAGTAGTTCAAAAAAATAAAGAACCAGGTCGTAATGACCCATGTCCTTGTGGCAGTGGTAAAAAATATAAACATTGTTGTGGTCGAGATAAATAATGAACTAAGCAGTCACCAATTAGTGGCTGCTTGTTAATTCTTGCTAAAAGAGATAAAAAGTTGTATAATAGTATTATTAGGAGTAAGTTATGGTACGTAATAAAGAGATTATCAAATATAGTGTTTTAGGTATAATTATTAATATTTTATTATCTGTTTTGAAGATGATTGTTGGAGCACTAGTTTTATCTTTATCATTAGTATTAGATGGTGTTAACAATTTAACAGATGTTTTATCTAGCTTAATTACGATCATTGGTATTAAATTGAGTGCAAAAAAGCCTGATAAGAAACACCCATATGGACATGGAAGAATAGAATATTTAACATCGATTGCGATTGGAATCATTGTCCTATTCTCCAGTGTTATGGCAATTTATGAAGGTGTTAAGAAGATTATTGATCCTGTCTTATCTAATCATAAATACTATTCATTTATGTTAATTAGTGTTGCCATTTTAGTAAAACTAATATTTGGTTTTATTCTAAAGAAAAAAGGTAAAGAATTAAATTCAACAAGCCTAAAAGGTTCAGGTATTGATGCTATTGGTGATGCTTTCTTGTCGTTAACAGTTCTCATTGGTGCAATCGTTGCACAAGTATGGCAAGTATCAATTGAAGGTTACTTAGGTATTTTAATAGGCTTATTCATTTTAAAATCAGCAATCTCCATTCTATTAGATTCATTTAATGATGTTATAGGTATTAGAAGTAGCGATGAAGATATTAAAACACTAAAAGAAACAATTGAATCATTCCCTAATGTCTTAGGTGTTTATGATATTGTTCTTCATAATTATGGACCAAATCATTTTATAGCAACCGCTCACATTGAAGTAAAAGACGACATGACGGCTTATGAAATCCATCAATTGACAAGATTAATTCAAATAAAGGTTTATCAAACATTAGGAATTGTTTTAACAATTGGTATTTATGCATCGAATGAAATCAACAAATATCAAGACATTAAAAAAGATGTATATAGCTATTTAGAAAAGAATGAAAATATTCTTCAAATTCATGGTTTCTATGTCAATGAAGAATTACATTTAATTACTTTCGATATTGTCTTCTCTTTTGATGAAGAACATATTCAAGAAACAGTTGATCAAATTACTAGTGAACTAAAAGCAAAACATCCAGAATTCAGCTTCAGCATTATTGTTTATACTGATTATAGTGTGTAGGTGTTTTATGGAAAGAGTCGAAATTACTAGAACACTTAATCAATTAAAACAAAGAATTGAAGCCTTATCACAAATTCTTAAAATCAATGAACTCAATCAAAAATTAGAATCTTCTGAACAATTGATGTTTCAAGAACACTTCTGGGATGATTTATCAAATGCTAAAAAAATAGTTGATGAAGTCAATACCATTAAAGACAAAATCAGTGAATATCAGTTTTTAAAAGATAAAGTTCAAGAACTAGAAGATATTCTTTCTTTAGAAGATGATGATTTACTATTAGAAATTGATCAAGAATTAGATTCACTTTCACAACAAATAAGCGATTTAGAAACAAAAGCATTGCTTTCTTCTGATTATGATAATTGTAATTGTTATTTAGAAATCCACCCTGGAGCAGGGGGAACAGAATCACAAGACTGGGCATTAATGCTTTTTAGAATGTATAAAAGGTTTTGTGAAAGACATAAATTTAATATTTCAGTTATGGACTACCAAGATGCTAATGATGCAGGTATTAAAAGCGTCACTTTAAAAGTTGATGGAACATATGCATATGGTATGTTGAAATCAGAAAATGGTGTTCATCGTCTAATCCGTATTTCACCATTTGATTCTAATGCTAGACGTCATACTTCATTTGCTGGAATAACGGTAATTCCTGAAATCGAAGAACAATTGATTGAAATTAATCCAGTAGATTTAAGAATTGATACATATCGTTCAAGCGGTGCTGGTGGTCAATATGTCAATACAACTGATTCAGCAGTTAGAATTACGCATATTCCAACAGGCATTGTTGTAACCAGCCAAAATGAAAGAAGTCAAATTCAAAATCGTGTTCAATGCATGAAAATGTTAGAAGCCAAATTATATCAGCTTCAGTTAGAAGAAAACAGAGGCGTACTAAAGGATTTAACAAATGTTAAAGACAATGCTTTTGGTAGTCAAATAAGAACATATACATTACAACCTTATACTTTAGTTAAAGACCATCGAACAAACTTTGAAATGGGTTCACCTGAACGCGTTTTAGATGGTGACTTAGATGGATTTATCAATGCTTATTTAAAGTATTTGGTTCAAACAAGAGGTGTATAATATGCAGAAGAAATCAAGAAAAAGAAAAATAAAAGACTTTTTATTGCTTAATTTAGGTGTTATTTTAATATCTATTTCATATGTCTTTATTCAATCACCTAATAACCAAGTTTATGGGGGAATTCAAGGTATCTCCATTATCTTAAACTACTTTATTAAATTTGGTGACCGTGCAAGTTATTTCTTATTAATTCTAAATGTTGTATTATTAATTATCTCATTGATTTTAATTGGTAAAGAATTTTTCATAAAAACACTTTATGCTTCGCTTGCGACATTCTTCTATGCATGGTGTTTAGAATGGTTCTTAACACCTATGGTTTTAGATGTTGTGAGAAGTTTTTTCCAAAATAATGGTTTCTTGTTTGTCGTAGGTGGTGCAGTGCTTGCTGGTTTTGGTTTGGGCTTAGCATTTCGTTCTGGCGCATCCACTGGAGGAATGGATATTGTTCAACAATTGTTCTATAAATATCTAAAGATTCCATATTCTAAAAGCTTAATCATTTTAGATGGTACTGTTGTTGTTGTAGGTGCAATCCTTCTATATCATAGTGATGGAGTAAAATTACTTGAAAACTTATTGTATGCGATCATTTTCATTTTAATTGAAGGTAATATTCAAGATGCGGTTGCCTTTGGTGGCTTTAATGTTAAAGCAACATATATTATTTGTAGTAAAAAAGAAGAAGTTAAAGATTTTATTATTAACAAACTTGAACGTGGTGTAACGGAGATTCCAGCAATCGGTGGTTATACTAATGAAGAAAGAACAATGCTTCTTTCCATTTTACCAGCAAAAGATTATTATTTATTGAAAGATGTTGTTATGCGTATCGACCCAGCTGCATTCATATTCACAGGTAGAGCAGCAGAAGTTCATGGCGAAGGTTTCTCATATGACTCAATCGAACAATGATAAACCTATAGGTATTTTAAAAATTAAACCAAAAGGCAAGAAGTTTTTTGTCACATTTGATCAAGATGAATTAGAGTTAACTGAAGAATTAATGGTAACTTATCGGGTTAGTCTTGACAAAAGATATACAGAAGCTGAATTTAAACAATTAAAAACAGAAGCTAAAATAGGTAAATCATTAGATAAAGCAATTAACTATATTTTCTATAAACCTCGTAGTGAAAAAGAGGTATACGAATATTTAAAAAAAGAAAAGCTTGAAGAAAAAGATATCAACAAAATTATCACAAAGTTAAAAAAGAACAAATTAATTAATGATGAATTATATGTTGATGCACTTATCCAAGATTTTCATTTAAAACTTAAAGGGCTTCACGCTTTTAAATATGAATTGATTCTGAAAGGTATTGATGATAGTCTTATAAATAAAGCTCTTTTAAATTATCATGAGGAAGAAATGCTTGAAGAACTAATTGTCAAATATCAAAAAGAAGCAGATAGATTAAATAATCTACCAGTCATCAAGCAAAAACAAAAGATTAGGGAGTCTTTAATTAGAAGAGGATTTGAAAATCAAACAATCAACGAAGTCTTAAATCAATTGCTTTTTACCGAAGATCTTGAAGAAACTTTTTTAAAAGAATTAAGTAAGATTCAACAAAAAACTAATGATTATAACAAGCAACTTACGTACCTTATTTCTAAAGGATTTAATTATCAATTGATTAAAGAATATTTGAAAAAGTCGTGATTTTAATAACGTTTTCAAAAACTAATTTATATAAAAACAAATAAAAAAGTAGTAAAATAATAATGTCTTCAGGGCAGGGTGCAATTCCCGACCGGTAGTTATAGTCTACGAGCTCCTTTTCGCATTTTTGGAGCATGATAAGGTGTGATTCCTTAACCGATAGTATAGTCTAGATGGAAGAAGATATCCTTTCTTTTCCGCGCCCTTTTTGTGCGCGGTTTTTTAATTAAATAGGAGTGTGAATATGAATTTACATCATCATAATAGATTATTGTTTAATCACAAAAAAATCAAGAACTCTGAAATTAGAGAAAACCATTTTATTCGTAAAAAACCACCTGTAACATATATTGTTCAAGTAGGTATTTTATCAGCTATTTCCATTGTTCTATATTACTTTAAGTTTCAATTACCATTTTTCCCATCGTTCTTAAGTGTTCAATTTTCAATGCTTCCAGCTTTGATTGCATCTTTTTCACTTGGACCAGTAGGGGGAATGCTTGTTGTTATTATTAAATTCTTATTTAAAGTAGTATCCACAAGATCGGCAGCAATCGGTGAAATCGCTGATTTAACAATTGGTCTTTCAGTTGTCTTTACAACAGGATTAATTTATTCATTCAAAAGAACAAGAAAAGGTGCACTTATCTCAATACTATTTGGAATTGTTGTTTGGTGCGCGGTTGGCGTTTTAATGAATTATTTCGTTTTAATTCCAGCATATGTTAAAATTTATGGTTTAAAACCTGTTTTAGGTTTACTTAAAAAGTTACCAGGTGTCAATGAAAGTAATTACTTAGGTAAATATATTCTCTATGCTTGTTTACCATTTAATTTAATGTTGTCATTTGTTGTATCTATCGTTACACTTCTTTTATATAAAAGAATTTCATTTGTTTTCGAAAAAATGGAAAAATAAAGAACTTGCATTTTAATATGCAAGCTCTTTTTAATTAATTATTACTTTTTATAGAAAAAGTTTTTTAAGAATTTATAAACACCTTTGTTGTAACAAGAATCTACCACAAATGTTGCATGAGGAATTAAATCTTTGTGCGCATTCCCCACAGCAACGCTAATTCCTGCTTCTTTAAACATTTCGATATCGTTGTGTCCATCACCAATTGCCATAACGTATTTTGGGTCTAGGTGGTAATAATCAATGGTAGCTTTAATTCCACTACCTTTATTTGTTAAGACATTGTAAACTTCACCAATTTCAATACCTGAATCAATACCCCAATAACGAAATCTTAAGATACCTTGATATTTCGTATTGATGTATTCTTCTAAGTTTGATGAACCACCTTGTTTAACAAAGGTTATGGCTCCATTAGGGTTTTCTTTTAAAATTTCAGGAAGTGGACCAATATGCATTTCTCCACCATCAACATGAAGATATGGTTTCACAAATTTATCAAATTTTTGAGTGTAGACTGAATCATGAATCTCTGAGAAGATATTGACTAAATCATCGCCCAAATATCTAATAATATCGAAAATATATTCTTTATTGACTCTTAAATCAGTAATAGGAAAATTGGCATCTAAAGGATGATGAACTAATGCACCATTATAGTTGATGAGCGGTGTATTTAATTTCATCTTTTTATACATATGAAAGCTTGATCTCTTTGGTCTACCTGTTGCGATCATAACCATATGTTTCCTATTTAATTTCTTTAAAAGGCGTACAGCTTTTCTTTCATATTTGTAAAAATCAAGCATTAAAGTGCCATCAAGATCTACAACAATTAAATACTTTTCCATATGTCAACCTCCATATTGAATATTATATCAAAAACAATAATTAATTTCAATTTATTCAAATTTCATTATTAAAGAAAAAGAGTTGAAAAAAAGTGAGAAGTGTAGTAAAATATATATACAAACAAAATTATTAAAACAAGAAGAGGAGGGAAGTATGAAAAATAACCAAAAAATGGAATTCAAACTTATCTTTATCAAGGAAGATGCCATTGGTAAAAAGCTTGATCTTAAAATGCCTAGATACATTCCTGAAACACCATTAGATACATTCCCAATTCTTTATTTAAATGAAGAAAAGAAAGAACAAAAAGATCTTGATACAAAAGTCTATAATTCAAAAGATATTTTTGTTTCACCAATTGTGGGTATTCAAAAGAATCAAAAAGTTACTGGTGTTCAAGATAGTGAATCATTTGGTTCATATCATCGTTTTGAAAAACAACAACAAAAGGAAACAGACAAAAGAAAACTTAAAAAAGAATTTGATTTATTAGATAGTCAAGATTATTTAAATATTTTAGATAATAGTTATAAAACTAAACAACAAGATGATTTAGGCTTCGATTTTGATGTTGATGAATCATTAGATGATGCTCCTGTTTCAACAAGAGGTAATCTAGAGCCAATCTATAGTGAAGAAGATTATCAAAGATACAATCTAGAACAATCTGAAGATTTAACAGCTACTTATGAATATCCAGTAGAAGAAAAACAAGTAGAAGTTAAACCAGAAATCATTAAAGAAGAAATTATCGAAGAACCTGTAAAACCTCATCTAGAAGAAAAAGAAGTAGAACCACAAAATTCTAAAGAAGACCTTTTAGATGAAATGTCGATGGATGAAGTTATTGAACAACATCGTATTACTAGAGCCCCTGAGCCTATTAAAAGAGAAATTCCAAATAAACCATATCGACATAAGAAATATATCATTCCACCACTTAATCTATTACGCAAAAACTCTGGTGAAATCTTAATTGATAATAAGTGGGCACAAGAAAAACAAGATATTATCAATAAAGTCTTTGCTGAATTCAACTATGGAGCAAAAGCAATTGGTTATAAAATTGGTCCTACTGTTACTTTATTCTTAATTGATATTGAACCAGGCACTGATGTTAATAAATTAAATAGCTTCTCAAATACTTTACAAATGAGACTAAAAGCAATGAGTTTAAGAATTCAATCACCAATCATCGGCTTCGATTGTGCTGGTGTGGAGATTGCGAATGCGGAAAGAACAAATGTCTTGTTAGGTAATTTAGTTGATAACAAAGAGTTCCTAAATAGTCCAAACAAACTACAATTCCCATTAGGCTTAAACGTAAATGGTGAAGTTGCATATGCCGATGTTGAAAAAATGCCACACGGCCTATTTGCTGGTCGTACTGGTAGTGGTAAGAGTGTTTG
>DBWT01000084.1:53050-55591 GCA_002309035.1 Caryophanales bacterium UBA1231
ATGCCTGTTATAACTGAAGCTAAGAAAGCAGCAACAGCTTTCAAATGGGCATGTGAAGAAATGGATCGACGTTTCTTCTTATTTAGTCAATTTAAAGTTCGTAACATTGATGGCTATAATCAAGTTATGAGAAGAAACAATAATCAGATCTTACCAAAAATTATTATTGTGATTGACGAATTAGCAGATTTAATGCTTGTTGTTGGTGCTGAAATTGAAACATATATTATGCGTCTAGGAGCAAAAGCTCGTGCTGCTGGTATCCATGTTATTTTAGCAACACAACGTCCATCAACAGATGTTATTAAAGGTACAATGAAAAATAATGTTCCTACACGTATTGCCTTTAAAGTATCAAGTCCAACAGACTCAACAACTATTCTTGACCATGGCGGTGCTGAAAAACTACTTGGTAAAGGTGATATGCTCTATAAAACAGAATATGGTGAAGAACGTATTCAAGGTGCTTTCGTTGATGATGATGAAATTAATGCGGTTGTATCGTTCTTAGCAGAAAACAACGAACAAGTATATTTAATTGATGATGAATCATTAAATCAAAAAGTCATTGAAATCGAAGAAGCTGATGATAATGATGATATGTTTGAAGAAGTAGCATATTTCTGTGTGCGAAACAAAACAGCATCAACAAATCAAATTCAAAAAACATTTAATATGTCATTCAATCGTGCTGACCGCATCATGCAAAAACTCGAAAAATTAGGAATCGTTTCATCAACAGTACGTGGTAAATCACGTGAAGTCATTGTGAACGAAGACAAATTAAATGATATTTTAGATAATAGGTAGTTGCTATGTTACCAGATGAAGAAATAAAAAATCAAAATGAGTTTGAAAATCAAAGCGAGTTTGAAAATCAAGATGAACTTGATAATCAATACATGCTTGATAATCAAGATATACTTGAAAATCAAGAATCTACTGATCATCAAGAAGAAGATATCCTAGATGAATCTGAAGAAATAGCTGATGATTCTTCTGAAGAACAAAACGAAGAATCAATTGAAACTGATATAGAGACACCCGAAAGCAATGACTTAACTAAAAAGACAAAGATTAAATTTTTAATATTGTTAATCACAATGTTTGTAACATCACTAGTTTATGTGGTTTGTAAAATCTTTGATCCATTAAAACACGTATATGATTCAGATATTAAAACAAGTAACATTGTAAATATTACTAAATACATTATGATTGTTACTGCTGTTGTTCTAGTTGTAGGTATAGTTCTACTAATCTTATACTTAGTTAAAGTCTTGAAGTTTAACAATGAAAAAATCCTATCAAAGATTAATGATGTATTAGATTGGTTTGTAATTTTTCCTATTTGTATAATGATTGTTTCTATTTGTTTTAGTTTTATCTTCACTTTTACAGTTGTTGATGGTAATTCAATGGAACCAAATCTCGTCAATGGAGAAGAACTATTACTAAATTATCATACAAAAATTGAACGTTTTGATATTGTGGTAATTGAAGTTAGTCCTTATTATAATACTGTTTTAGACAACACACTTTATGTTAAACGTATCATTGGTATGCCAGGTGATAATATTCGTTACGACACACACAATGTGGGTGGTGTTACTAAGTCAACACTCTACATTAATGGTGAAATTGTGAAAGAAGAATTTTATAATGATACTAAATTAAATTATGGTGTTACTAATAATTTCTTCTTCGAAAAGATTTGTGAAATGAATGGTCTCGAGCTTGTTAAAAATGATAGTAATCAAATAGTTATTCCTGAAGGGTATTATTTAGTACTAGGAGATAATCGCTTGGTAAGTAAAGACAGCAGAATGATTGGTTTGATACGTGAACAAGATATTTTAGGAACAATTAACTATAAAATGAATTCAATTTTCAGTTATGAAAAGATAGAATAAAAAATAGGCAAGTGAAAACACATCTCGTGTAACACTTGCTTCTAATTTATATGGAAGGTGCAATCGATATGAATGATGATGTAATGCATAAAACTAATATAAATTGGTATCCAGGCCATATGGCTAAAGCTTTTAGAGAAATTGATGGTTTAATTAAACATGTCGATTGTATTTTGATATTGCTTGATGCACGTATTCCTAAATCAAGCTTTAATCCTGATATTATTAAGAAATGTGCGAATAAAAAAGTTATTTTTGTTTTTACTAAAGCAGATTTAGCAGATCAAAATAAATTAAACATTTGGAAGAACTATTATAAAGAATATGGAGAAGCTCTTTCAATTAGTTTAAAAGAAAACAGAGCTAAAGAAAAGCTTTCAAAAGCTATTATCGATTCTCAAAAGGAAAAACGTGAAAAAGATGCTTTAAAAGGACTACGTCCTAAAGCAATCAAAGTAATGGTTTTAGGTATTCCTAATGTTGGTAAATCAACATTAATTAATACTTTAGTGGGCAAAAAGATAGCATCAGTTGGTAATAAACCTGGTGTTACAAAAAACCAACAATGGATTAAAATCAACGACAATTTTGAACTTTTAGATACTCCAGGTGTTTTATGGCCTAAATT
>DBWT01000051.1:0-560 GCA_002309035.1 Caryophanales bacterium UBA1231
TGTGTCCAATGTGCATCATTATAATCTGAATTACCTGATGTTTCTTCAAAATCAAGTAATAATAAATCAGTTTGTTGTGGTTCTAAGTTTTCAACATAGAACTTAGCACTGTATTCATTGATTTCAAATTGAGCAGTGATTGTAACATCTTGAGCAGGCATTGTCGAAGGAATAGCTTGATCCCAACCAATAAATGTATGACCAACTTTTTCTGGATTCATTGGTACAAGAACATTTTGACCGAACTTAAGTTCTTGTAATGAATGAACATTACCATCAGCGATGAACTTGATAGTATATGTGTTTCTTGTATAATATACTTTCAAAACAAGCATGTTATCAGCATCAACAACACCACTTAATACGTTATCAGCATTGTTTTCATCGAAAGTAAAGCCTTCGAATGATTTAATGATAGCATCAACTGCTGTTTGATTAATATCATCACCTAGTACTGTTTCTTGAAGAATGAATGATTGACCTAAATTTTGTAGATAATATTCAGTCTTATAATCAACAGCAACTTTTTCATAATGTGCAACGATTACTTGTGCATTTTC
>DBWT01000051.1:743-1804 GCA_002309035.1 Caryophanales bacterium UBA1231
TCTTCTGCAGGCATGATTAAATCTTCAAATGGAATAGTTAAAGATGCATCTTTAAACCAACCAACAAATTCATAATCGCCTAATGCCAACATTGCTGCTTCTAAATCAGCAGGAACGAAGTTACCTAATCTTTCGTTATATTTGTAACTAGCTGTGTTAGGTAAGTTACTTAAAGAATTAACATTAGTGATTAATGTTAAAGTGTATTCTTTTGCTTCAAAGAATGCATATAAACTAAAGTTTGCAGGTGGCATTGCGAATTCATCAGATGTGATAGGAAGATATTCATCTTTTGAAATACTCCATCCTTTGAATTCATAACCGATAGGTGCTACAACATCTTCTGGAAAAGGAATAGTTTCTAAAACTAGACATTCCTTAGCTTCAATTAATACGTCATTGTTGTAGAAGCCTAACATATATACTTTAGGTGTATAAACAACATGAATAGTTTGTGTTGTTCTAACATCTCTTAAATCAACTAATTGATTAGCATCATTATAAAATTCAATTTTAAAGCCATCTTGAGCTTCAAAATTTAAATCCTTTTCAATTAATGCGTTAGTTGTTTTCTTTGTGACAGTTAACAAAATATTACCTCTTTCATCAACAAAGGTAACTGTGTAACTTTCATCATTTTCAGTGATTACATCATTAATTGGTTTCGTCACTGGTTCATGGTTTAAAGTACATGAAGCAAGTACAAATAAACCTAATGCGACAATTAAAAATAATTTAATCTTTTTCATTACATTAACTCCTCGATTCTTTTTATTGTCATATGAAAGGATTCAAACCTTTTTTAACAATTTATTATATCACTTTTTTCATTTTAACTCAAACGTTTACATAAAAATTTATCACTTATAAAAAACTCATAAAAAAGATAGTAAAAGTTTTATTATTTTATAAATAAAAAAGCCACCTTTTGGTGACTAATTAATTAGATAAATATTGTCTTTTTTTAACTATTTTTCATTATACCATTTAGGATAATTAATAAATTCCATCTTTTGTTTTGTGATTGGATGAATAAATGATAAATAATAGCTATGAAGATG
>DBWT01000051.1:1857-29490 GCA_002309035.1 Caryophanales bacterium UBA1231
TATTTAACGTGAAGTCTAATTTGATGGGTTTTGCCTGTATGTAGGGTAGCTTCAACAATCGATGCATCTTCATCTTTTAAATATGAAAGAAGTTTAAATGTTGTTCTAGCAGTACTACCTTCAACATTCATTCTTTTGATGATTGAATTTGGATCTTTAATGATTTTTGTAGAGACTGAACTATCTTCCATTAAGCCTTTGGCCTTTAGAAGATATTTCTTTTCAATTTTAGTTTTTGAAAGTAAATCTAAAACATAGATATTTTTTACAGCCATCAAAAGTCCACCAGTTGCATAGTCTAATCTTGAAGCGAAGTGAACACCAACATTGATTCCTTTTTTCACATAGTAATATGCTAGATAATTTGCTAAAGAAATATTGTAATGTTTTCTTGTTGGTATTGTAGCAACGTTATTAGGTTTATTTAAAACAATTAAATAATCATCTTCATAAACAATATCGATATCTTGATTTTCACATTCTACATTTGTTTCAACTTTTGGAATAACGATTCTTAAAACATCACCTGGTTTCATCAAATAATAATTACAAACATTTTGATTATTGACAAAAATAAGGTTTTTTTTTGTTACCTTGGTTAGAAGATTTGCTGAAATATTGTCTTTTAAAAAATCTTTAACACTAATATTTGTATTTATATTAAATTCTTTAATCATAGCAATAACTCCTGTTGTTATAATTATAACTTAAATAAAAAAAATAAACAATATACTTGATTTTTAAAAAATATTTTGTATAATACTATTGACTTGAAATGTATCATTATTTTAATTAATTTTAAAGGAGATAATTATGGCAAAAGATTACGATGTTTCTTTTAGAACAATGCTCACTTTAGCTGAATACAACCGTTTAATCGAAAAGTTTAGCGGATGTAGCTCTAACTATCAAACTAACTATTATTTTGACACAAGCCGTTATAGTTTAAAAGCTGCTGAAATTGTTTTACGTGTTAAAGAAAGAGATAAAATTGAAATTGGTTTAAAACGTAAGAAAGGTTTTAATCTTATCAACATTAATGAACCTATCACAAAAGAACAATTTGATGACTTACTTCAAAATGGCGTCATTCCTTCAAAAGCGATTCTTCAAGAAGTTGGCGATTTAATAAACACGCAAAAATTAGAAAACTATCTTGCTTTATCAACATATCGTGTTTTCTTACCATACAAGCATGGATTACTTGCAATTGACAAAGTTGAATACTTGGGCAAAACTGATTATGAACTTGAATTCCAAACAATTAGCCGTGATGCTGGTAAAAGAGAATTTGTTGAAACTGTTAAAGAATTAAATATTATTTATAAAAAAGGCGAACCAAAATTAAAAAGAGCATACAATGTTTTAAAAACACTTTAAAGCATTATATGCTTTTTTCTTTTCCCAAATTTAAAGGACCTTACGCCTAAACGTAAAGTCCCCTAAAATATAAAGCTTAGAATTTACCCAAGGAAGGGTCTAGTTGTTTTTGTCAAAATCGTTGAAACACTCTTTGTTTCTCAACTCTTTTGGCAGAAAGATAGTAATATCTTCGTTATTATAACCTACCTGTAATTCATTTTCATTAATGATGATTGGTCTTTTCAAAACACTAGGGTTTTCAATAATAAAACTAATCAATTCACTAGTTGTCATTAGATCAGGTTCAAGATGTTTTTCTTTGAACACTTTTGATCTTGTTGAAATGATATCATCAAAACCATTCTCTGAATTGGCAAGCATACGTCTGATGTCTTCTTGTGATAATTTTATAGAGAAAATATTCTTTTCAGAATATGGGATTTTGTATTGATCAAACCATTTCTTGGCTTTTCTACATGAAGCACAGCTAGGTGTTGTGTATATCTGAATCATTTTATCAACTCCTAACAAGTTTTAACTAACGATATTATACCATATTTTAAAGTGTAATTCAATACCTTTTTTAAAAAAATAAACGTTTTTTCATGATTTTTCATTTGACTTTATTTAAAAAATATATTATAATAAATCAAACAAATGATTTAAGAAATAGTAGCTTTTCTTTAGCGAGTAATAGATAGTGAAAGTATTACACAAAAAGTGAATTGGGTCTTAATGATGTAAAAGCAGGCAATGGCTTTTCGTACTTCTTGCGTTAAAAGATTAGAGAAACGTATGTTTGAAATAAGGTGGCACCACGATTTATTCGTCCTTTGTGGGTGGCACATTTTTTTATTTTTAGGAGGTATTTTATATGAGCACAATAATTTCTGGTATTCAGCCTAGTGGTAAACTTACCCTTGGTAATTATTTGGGTGCAATCAAAAACTTTGTTTTACTTCAAGATGATTTAAAGGAAAATGATGAACTAATGGTGTTTATTGCTGATATGCATGCCATAACAGTTCCTCAAAATCCTCAAGACTTAAGGAAATCAATTAAGAGCTTAGCAGCTTTATATATAGCATGTGGACTAGATCCTGAAAGAGTTTTTATTTTTATTCAATCAGAAGTTAAAGAACATGCTGAATTATCATATCTACTTCAAACTATCACATATATTGGTGAATTGGAAAGAATGACACAATATAAAGACAAAATGGCTAAGCAAGTTCAAGGTGTATCATCAGCACTTCTTACTTATCCTGTTTTAATGGCAGCTGATATCTTGCTTTACAATTCCAATTTTGTACCAGTGGGTCAAGATCAAAAACAACATCTTGAATTAACAAGAACATTAGCTGAAAGATTTAATAATCGTTTTGGTGATACTTTTAATGTTCCTGAACCATTAATTAGAAAAGAAGGCTCTAAGATCATGAGTTTACAAAATCCAACCCAAAAGATGAGTAAATCAGAGCCAAATGAAAAAGCAACAATCTTCTTGCTTGATGATGAAGTAACAATTAGAAAAAAGATTGCATCAGCTGTAACTGATAGCGATACAAGAGTATATTTTGATTTAGAAAACAAACCTGGTGTTTCTAATCTAATGACAATTTATGCGGTCATCGAAAAGATGTCAATGGATGAAGTTCAAGAAAAATTCAAAGATGCTAATTATGGAACATTTAAACAAAGTGTTGCGGATGCTATCATTAAAGAGCTAAAACCTATTCAAGAAAAGTATAATGAAATCATCGACAGCCCTTTACTTGATGAAATATTAAACAAAGGTCGCGATTATGCATCATACAAAGCATCAAAGATGATTACAAAAGTTAAACGCAAAATGGGTTTAGGCCGTAAACAATAGGAAATAATTAAATGGTAAAAAAAGAAAAGATTCTACTTATTTTGATTGAGTAGAATCTTTTTTTATTATGTAATTATTTTAAAAAATTAACAACAGCTTCGTTGAATTCCTTTCGATATTCCATCTTTGTATAGCAGTGTGGACTACCTTTAATTTCTTTAAATGTAACGTTTGAAAGTAGGCTTTCATACTTTCTACCATACTCAATTGGTACCGCAAGATCCTTTTCACCATGCGTAATTAAGACAGGATTTTTATATGATGAAATGTTTTGGTATAGGTCTAAATTAGTTAAAGTATCAATGAACTTTTTATTCATTAAATATCCACCCATATCGATGTTTTCTGAATCATACCAAATAACATTTGGGTTGTTATAATAGCCTTCACCAATTTTATCCATATCACCAGCAGGAGATGCTAAAACGATTTTTTTCAAAACATCTTTATATTCATTGATGATATATCCTAAAACTGCTCCACCACAAGAAAAGCCTAGAGCATAAAGATTTGTTTTGTAGTTTTTAATGCAGTAGTTAAGAATAGCTTTCGCATCTTCACATTCTGTTAAAAATGTCATATCTTTAAATTCACCATCACTCATTCCACTTCCCATGAAATCAAAACGGATTGTTGAAATATTGACTTTTTCAAGCTCAGATGTTAACTTTTTAAACAAATAACCATTTTCATTCATGTGGCCTGTGAAGCCATGGAACATGACTAATAAGCCTTTTTCATTTTCAGCTTTATTGTATAAACCTCTTAATATATATCCATTGTTTTGGACTTCAACATAATTAATCATTGTTTTCAATTGCCTTTCTTAAATTGTTTTCGTTTTTATTTAACAATTCATCGAGTAAATCGTTATCTTCAATTTTTAACATAAATGCAAGAATTGCTTTCTTCACTGTTTGATGTTTATCTAATAATTCTTTAGCTTCATCTAATGTAATTTCGCAGATTGCTGAAATAATCGAAAGTTGTCTTGTGATAAGCTTTTGATTAGTTGCTTTTAAGTCAATCATATAGTTTTGATAAACATGTCCTAACTTAATCATTACTGCTGTTGAAATCATATTACATACTAATTTTTGAGCAGTGCCCGCTTTCATTCTTGTTGAACCAGAAATGACTTCAGCATTAGTTACGACTTCGATTGGGAAATCAACAATTTGACTGATTGGTGATGATTTAGTATTAACAATACAACCTGTTTTCATGCCTAATGCTTTTGCTTTTTTAAGCATTGAAAGAACGTATGGCGTTCTACCGGATGCAGCAATACCGATTAAGAAATCATGAGGTGTTGGATTAATACTTAATAAATCTTTAATTGCTTGCTCTTCATCATCTTCTGCTCCTTCTTTAGCATAAGCAAAAGCTGAATCACCACCAGCCATTAAGCAGATAACACTTGATGGATCAACACCATATGTTGGTGGACATTCAACACTATCAAGTAAACCGATTCTTCCGCTCGTACCAGCACCACAATAGATTAGTCTACCACCATTTTTCATAGCAATTGCTAAATTATCAACTAATTGCTCAATTTGATGTAGAGCTTCTTTAACACTAAAAGCTACTGTTTGATCTTCGAAATTGATAATCGATAAGATATCAAAAGTTGGTAAACTATCAATATCTTTGCTAAGTTGATTGTTGCCTTCAGTTTGTAGTTTCTTTAAATCAATCATGTTTAATCCTTTCTAGGAGGTAAAATAATACTTCCTAACATTATTGCATCCTTTGCTCCTGTCACACTTGGGATATTTGCTGGTTGATTTGTTAGTCTCAAATAACCTAAAATGCTGAAACTGTATGCTTCAAGAGCATCTTTGGAAATGTTGTTTTCATCATCAGTTGTAATGACATTTAAATTAAAACTCTTAAGCATATTCATTAATGTTGGATTATTCGCGCCACCACCTGATACTAACAATTTAACATCTTTATTTTTGATGAACATTTCAATTCCTTGATTAATGGTATATGCGGTTAGATAAGTTATAGTATAAATAACATCTTCTTTTGGAATGTTGTGTTGATTCATCATTGTGATGATTTTATCAACATAGTTATTATTGTATTTTTCTCTTCCTGTTGATTTTGGAAGAGGTTTATTATAATATTCATCATCGATTAAAGTTGTGAAAAGAGCTCTATTGATTTTACCTTTTTGAGCTACTTTACCATCTTCATCATAAGGCATATTATATAGCTTTAACATTAAACGATCAATGACCATATTGCCTGGTCCTGAATCGAAAGCTAAAACATTAGCTACATTATCATCTTTAATATATGTTAAATTGCTGATACCACCAATATTTAAAAGCATAATTGGTGCTTTATCTTTAAATAATTCAAAATTAACGATTGGTACAAGTGGTGCTCCACCACCACCTGCGGATACATCTAAGCTTCTAAAATCATAAACAATGATTTTATTAAAGTGATATGCTAGTTCACTCATATCCCCAAGTTGAAGAGTGGATCTCGATAATTTATCATTTCCAAAAGGGATATGGTAAATTGTTTGACCATGTAAAGAAATGAAACTTATCTTATTAAGTTTAATTTTAAATTCATTTAAAAACATTTCAACAACGTTTTTGTAAACAATACCTAATTCTTTATTTAGTGAACATATTTCATCAATTCTTGAAGTTTCAATTTCGGTATTCTTCAAGATTTTTTGTTTTAGTTCTTTACTATATGGATATGTTTTAAAAGCAATTAATTCATGGTTAGTATTACCATTTTCATTTTCATGCTTAACATATGCTATATCAACACCATCTAAGCTTGTGCCACTCATAAGGCCAAGAGAATAAATGGTTTTATTCTTATAATTAATTAAATCATTTGTTTTCATTTGCTTTCTTCATCCTTAAGAGTGTTTTAGCTCTATTTAGGGCTCCTAAATAAACTTTATCGATTTTTGTCACAAGTTCAATATTTAAATGATTAATTTCAATGAGTTTTTTGATTTCATCAACTAATAAGTCATTATGATGGAAAAAACCCCCTAAAAGGCCTAAAATGACCTTATTTTCAAATTTAAAGTAGGTATATTGTAAAATAACTTGATTAAAGAGTTCTTGTGCTTGTTCTTTAATTAATTCATTAACTTCATCATTTTTTAATGAAACACCGTGTTTTGTGAAAGACGCTACTTCTTCTTTAGTATGTCGATAGAAATATGTCTTTAAAGCTGGAAAATCATCACAATTAAAATATGATAAACATTTTTGTTGTAGTGTTGTATATGGAAGACCTTTTTCATAATTATCTTTGATTCTTAAAGCTAATCTGTGAGTAAATGAATATGCTGATCCAGCTTCTGCTAAAAGTGGACCACCACCACCTGTTAAATGGAATTCATTATTCTTGATGCCAAGACACGCATTACCAGTACCAGCCACTAAACAAATAGCATCACTCACATTATATAAATCACATATTCTCATTAAAGCAATATGAGCATCAGTAACAATCTCACAAGGTGCTTGATATTTATCACTAAATTCTTTTTCGATTCCTTTGACGTTTTCTACTGCCCCTAAGCCAGAAATACCAAGTTCAATAAACATCAATTTATTGTTGTTTTTCTGCATATACTCATATACTTCATCGATTGAATTATAGATATTGTTTATAGCATATGTATAGCTTGCGGCTGGCGAACCACATCCAGAAATCAAGTGGTAAAGAATGTTTCCATCAACATCTAATGCGAAAGTTTCAGTTGATGTTCCTCCACTATCCATACAAATAAAATATTCCATATTTAAAATCTAAATGTTACTTTAGATCCTCCTTTAAGTAATTCTGGTTTAATGTTGATTTTACCGACAACATTTAAACCACCATTATTTTTAAGATCTTCTTTAATAATTGATAATTCACCAACATATCTTTTTAAAGTATTGTTGTTAATAACAATACTACCTTTTTGAACTATAGCTTCTGTGTTATTAGGTAAAACATCATATTTTTGTCTCATCATTGAAGAACGAATTAAATAAGGACTTTCATCAACTCTTAAAATATGCTGTGCTTTAAGAATTGATAATTCTTCACTTGTTAAATTATCATTTAATTCAACATCAAGAGTAATATTTGAAATATCAAATGGTTCATACTCTAAAAGTGTTTTTAGCTCTTCATCAGTTATTATCGCATCACCAACACATACACCATCACAACCTAAATAAGTAGCTTCGATTAAGTTTTCTAAAACTGTTTGATGTCTTTGTTCTTCGATTGTTGGTAAGCCTTGATACATTGGTGGGCGTTTGTTAAGAGCAGGAATATAGATAATAACCTTTAAAGAAAACTCATGAAACAATTTGATTTTGTTTTTAACATCTTGATAGCTCATACCTGTATATTCATTAGGGTAGAAATTAAAACTAACACGAAGTTTGTTAAAATCAACTTGTCTTTCTTTTAGTTGAACTAATAAATCAATATTGACAATAGAGGCATTTAGTTCAATCATTTCATGGTCATTAACCATCTGCATAATATCATTAACTGAAAAACCATAATCTAAACGAGGAATAATTGTTTTATTGAATTCAAATAAATCATATGTTTTTTTCGAAAAATCAATAACTAGTTTAATCTTAGTGTCTTTTAATTCATCAATTAAGAAATTTAAATTATAATCTTTTGCTTCACTAATATGAAAAGAAGTAAAGATAAAATCAATATAATCAAATTTATGTTTGTCTAAAAACTGTTTGATGGCTTGAAGAGGATAATCTTCAAGACCAGTATAAAGTGAAATACCTTTAATCATAATATATCCAACTTTATTTATATAATAAATATGGTTTTCTAATTTGTTCAAACTTTGAAGCATCAACGTCAAGAATTTCTAATTCTTCTTCTAGTGATTTAGATTGATCAATCATATAATCACAACCTACTTCAAATTCAAATAAAGAATGTGCACCTACTTTATAAGGAGGATTTACTTTGAATTCTTTGTAGTTTCTTCTGATGTGTTCAAGCATTGTCCAGCTTGCTTTCATTGAATTGAATGAAGCACGATCAGTAATATGAACAAATACACCACCACATACTTCATCTTTGTATTTTGAGAAAGTTGGTGTAAAATATTGTGGTCTAAAATAAACACCTGGTAAATTGTAGGCATTTAGCTCATCAGCAAGTTTTTCTGAAGATAACCATGGAGCACCAATTAATTCAAAAGGTGTTGTTGTGCCACGACCTTCAGCAACATTTGTACCTTCAAAAACACAAGTAGTGTTGTAAACATATGCTGTTTCGATTTTTGGAAGGTTTGGTGTTGGAATAACCCAAGGAAGTTTAGTGTCTTCATAGCTCATCCATCTTTCATAGTTCTTCATAGGAATAACAAAAAGATCACAGCCAATACCGAATTCTTCATTAAATAATTTAGCAAGTTCAGCAATTGTCATGCCATGACGTTGTGGGATTGAATAGTATCCAACAAAGCTACGATATTTGATGTCTAAAAGATTGCCTTCAACCTTCTCACAATTAATTGGATTTGGACGGTCAAAAACAACAAAGGTTTTGTTGAATTCCTTACAAGCCATCATCGCATAAGCCATTGTATAAATGAAGGTATAATATCTACTACCACAATCTTGAATGTCGATTGCTAAAACATCAATACCATCGAGGATTTCCTTTGATGGTTTTTTGTTTTTGCCATAAAGGCTATAAACAGGAAGATTAGTAATAGGATCAATGTATCCCTCGACCGCAAGTCCTGCTTGAATTGATGCTCTTAAACCATGTTCAGGAGCATATAGGGCTCTTAAATCAACATGTTTCATAAGAAAATCAACACTTGATGTAAAATCTGATAAAACACCAGTAGGGTTTGTGATTAAACCTACCCTTTTATTTTGAAAAAAATCTTTGAATTCTTCAATTCTTTCAATACCTAAAATTGTTTTATTCATCTTCTTCCTCCATTTCTATTTCTTTGGCTTTAGCCATGATTTTTTCAATATCAATTTGTTTTAAATATATATACATAGGTTGTGTGAATTTTTCAATAAAGAATTGTGGGATGCTGATGCCAAAGAAAATCCAAAGTGGAAGAGCAATAACACCAACAATCATAATAACAACAAAAATCAAAATGATAAGTGTATATAAAAAGTATCTGAAACAAACATAAAGTGATAGTCTTATTGTATCCATAAACTTAAGACTTGGAAACTTAACAATGATTAGTGGTAAATGAAGACTAAAAAGTAACACAATGATACTTATTAATAACATTACCCAATAACCAATTTGACCAAAAATATTTGTTTCGCTTAGCTTTGTTCGATAAAAATACATTGAAAAAGATGCCAATGTGATAACCAATACTAATATAATCCCAATCACAATTGTCTTTTCAATGTTTTTCCAAAAGAGTTTAAAATACAATTTAAAAACACCTTTACTACCATTTTCTTTAACATCCATGATAACCGCAAGATTAGTAGTCAATGCTGAAAACATCGTAAGAATTGGGATTGATAAAAGAATAGTTAAAAAATTAGCAAGAACAAAACCATACACCTTGTCCAAGAAACGTCTTGGCTTTGAGTTCATCCTTGTTTCAAAATCCATAATATAATACCTCTTATATATATTGTACCATAAATCGATTAAGAAAAGATTTATTTAACAAAAAAAGTTGTCCTATAAAAGGACAACTTAGTTTTTTAAAATTTCAACTAGTCAGCTAAAATCTTATCTAATGCTGTTTGATAGTTATCTTGGTGAGCAGCTAGGATTGTACCAGGGTCATTTGATAATACGAATACAGATTCGCCCCAAGTATAGAATCCATCACCTTGCCAGTCAGAACCATTACCTACAGATTTAGATACAACATCTAGATAATCTGTGTAACCATATTTAGATAGGTTGTTTTCAACACTCATAATAGCTTCGATTGATTGTTGAGATTCGATATGCTTAGATAGATATACACGATAAGCTTCTTCATCTGTTAATTGTTCAGCAGAGAATTCAGGAGCAATACCTCTCATCATATCATCAATGATATTGAATAGAATAGCATTTGTTAATCCTGATGGATCGTTTTCAGCATTACGAATTGCGAAACCAGAATCGTTTGCCATTGGAATAGTGTAAGTTTCTTTTGCAGCACCATCGCCATCAGCTGTTGGATAAGGAACTACTGAAACTTCGAAATCACAGTTACCAACAAATCTCATAGTGCTTGATAAGAACCATAAGTAAGCAGGTTGGAATAATTGTGTACCATTTTGGAAGTTAGGACAAACGTCTTGTCTTGCATCTGACCACATACCAGCTTCTTTGATCTTTCTTAAGTCATTATAAGCTTTGATAGTTGTTGCGTTAGTGAATAGAACTTTCTTTAGATCAGGGTCGATAAACTTACCGCCACGAGCAGCAAGTGTACCACGAACAACTTCATTACCCCAACCACCGAATGCATACATTGCATCAACGCCTTCTGGAAGGTCTGAATCGAATGCATTTTGAGCAGTTACTAGGAAGTTATAGAAAGTTGTCCAATCCCATCTACCTTCATTCCAAAGAGTAGCAGGATCTTCTAAACCATACTTGTCAATTAAGTCTTGGTTATAGTATAAGAAGAAGTCAGCATGTACTTTTCCGTTTGAATAACCATAAACTTTATTAGCTTTTTGGTATTGTTTGTTCTTTTCATTTTCTTGTTTATAATTAAGTTGTGTGAAGATACCACCAACTTGATCATATTGTTTAGTTGTTCTATTGTACTTGATTTGTTCTAATAGAGCAATAGAATTACCTTCAACTAGAGATGGAACCCAGTCTGAAGAAATTGCAAAAATATCACCTTCAGTAGTGATCTTAGCAGCTGCTAAGCTGTTAATCCAAGCTACACGGTCAGGACCCCAAGCAGCACTGTCAGGGAACTTCTTGATAGTTAAAGTAATATTGTATGCTTTTGCAATATCATAGAATTGTTTTTTCTTCTCATCTTTTCTTGTGCCTTTGAAATCAGCTGCATATGGGTCGATTTCTTCAGGAGCACCGTGAAGAACTAATACTTCCATGCCTTTTCCATCAAAACCAAGACGGTTATATTCCCAGTCCCAAGTTTCAGGATCATAACATTTCTTTTGTGTTGAATCATGAGCACATGTTTCGCCAGATGGAGTGTTTCCACCGCCGCCTTGGCCGCCGCCTTCACTGCTGCCGCCGCCAGTAGTACATCCAACAATAACAAAAGCAATTAGGCAAAGAAATAAGAATTGCCAAAATCTTTTCATAATATCCTCCTTATTAAATTTTTAAGATATTTCTTTGTTTAGATAGTAATATGTTTTCCATATTTCGAAATTGAATTGTCGATAAAAGCCCATTAAATTAGTCCAATCAATTATAATTTCAGAACAATTCATGCTTATTAAATAATTTAACGCAAACACTAATAGATTATAAGCAACATTGTTTTTTCTACTTGTGCTTTCAACGCCTAATGGACCAATTCCACCGAGGTTTTTAAATCTTGCACGATAGGTTAGACTAAAACCAATATTAGATGTAGATGTGTTTTTTTCGCCAACTCTAACAAAACCACATATATGATTTTGTTCATTTACTGCTACTATGAATTCTTTTTTAATTGGATTTTTTAAATAATCTAATAATTCAAGTAGCCAACGACCATTGAAGTTATCTTCCATAAATTTAATTATTTCAGGTCGATCTTCTTCAGTCATAAAACGAATTTGATAATGTTTATTATCATTAAAAGGTTTAGGTATAAATTCATCTGTTTGTTTAACATAATGAATTAAATCATTTGTTTCACCACGAGATACGAAACCTCTTTTGGTGAAAAACGGAAGCATTTCTTTAAAGTCTTTTGGAAGTCCTGGAAAGAAATTTTGATAATCGCTTCCCAAGCACGCATTTTTAATTCCCAAACTTTTAAATGCAGTCAAACTTTGTCTTAATAATTCGCTTCCAATACCATTATTTCTTTTATTGCGTTTGACATAGATGAGGCTAATCCAACCAACGTTTTCATATTTTTCAATATGGAATTCGTTCTGCCAAATTTTATTAATTACAAAACCAATAATTTCATTGTCATCTAATGCGATGTATGAATATTCTGCTTTGAAACCTTTTGTGCCATATGTATTTCTCAATAAAAGTTCGGGAGTTATTGGATAGATAAAACCGAATTCAGCATTCCAAATGTTAATTACATTTAGTACCCTTTCTTTTCCAAATTCTTTAAAAGAAACATAATTTATCATTTTTGTGTGATAGAGGAGAGATTAACTCTCCTCAAAATTATTTAATTAATTAGTGTTTTTTTCTTAAGATAACAAATGCTAGACCAGCAGCAGCTAATAAACCAGCAGCGATCATACCAGCATTACCACAATTGAATGATGCAGTTTCTTCTGTAGGATCTTCACCTGGACCAACTGTAACTGTATCAGTACCACAAACTAGAACTGTAAATCTTAAAGCTCTACTCATGTTACCATTGTTATCAACTAATACGATTGAACCAGCTAATTCTTCACCGATTTGTGAATATTGTGGATCATAATCTGTATTAAGAATGTACCAAATCCAGTTAACACTAGCACTTCTTAAGAAGTCACCATCAACGTCGTCATAAGCATAAATTAATACTTTACGAACGTCTAATTGTTCACCAGCAACAACTGAAACAACTTTGTTAACATCACCAACTGGAGCAACGTTATCTAATACTCTGATTTGGAATTTAGTTTCAGCATATAAACCAGTATCTGCAGGAGCAAATGCTTTTACAGTAATAGTGTATAAACCACCTTTTAAGTGTTCAGGATCGAAGCCTTGAGGTAATTCAAACTTTAGATATTGTCTAGAAATGTCACTACCATAAATGCTTTCGCCAGCATATTCACCATCATAAGCTTTAACAGCTTTAGTTAAATCGATTGAAGTTTGTTCATCTTTAATAACTAATGCGTCAGCATCAACTCTGATAACAGGTGTGAATACATTAACAACTTCGAATTGAACTTGAATGCTACCAGCAACGCCTGTAGTCTTGTTAAGAGTTGTTAATTCAAGAGTGAATGATGAAGGAGCGCTCATACCTTCAGTTGAATAAACAACTTTAGTATAGTCTTTTTCTAGTGGAACACCAATCCATTTAGGATCAGACATATTTCTGCAGTCAATTGACTTAGGCCATACATCTCTATATGCTTTATTTAAAATAGCATACATACTACATCTATAACGATAGTAGTGAGTCTTATCATATGAAGTCCAGCCTTGTGCAGCACATAATTCATCAACTAATTCATCAACGAATTTCCATTCTGGTTGTTGGAAGAATGCGATTTGTTTTGCTTGTAATTCAGCACTAGCAGTGTAAGTCATATCCCACCATTGACCAGGATTTTCAACTTGAACCTTACCATATACATATTCATTGAATGCAGCTAGGAAGTCTTCTACGAATTCTTCCCAAGTTTCATATCTGTAAACTAATTCTGGAGAATATTCTTTAATTCCTGAATAATCAAATGCAGTGAAATCTGGAGATTTAGGCCATGAATCATGTTTAATACCATTCATGAATGCATATAGACCCCAACGAGCGCCATTAGCTTGAGTTACATCGTAAGTTGTAAAGCCATCTGCTGCAGCTTGAGCAGTGAAGCATTCTGTATAATATTCAATCATCCATGCCCATGCAGGAACTTCTTCAGCGAATAATTGTAAATCGCCATCAGCAAATTTACCATAAGTATTATTTGCAAATGAACCCCAATCAGTGCTTTCATCAATAGCTACGCCTTTACCTCTCTTCCAGTTAAGAAGAGCATCTAGGAAATCAGCTTTAACAGGTTCTAAAGTTTCATATTGTTTAATAACTGGTCTCATAACAGCTTCGCCGTTAATATCCATTGTGTATTCTAATTCATCAGCTGGAGCATCTTTGTAAGATTGAACAGCGTGAACGTTAGAACCAGAAGCTTCATCACCATCGCCAGCAACTAAGTAACCACCAAGCATACCTTTAATGCTAATTATATCGCTAGGTTTAATTGTTGCGCCAGCTTTTAATTCATAAACAAGTTTACCATTTTCTTCTCTTAAGATAAATGATTGACCATCAACTAGAGCGTTTTGAGCTTTTAAGCCTGCAGCTGAGAAGTTGCAAGTACGAGCGTGTGCTCTATAAGCAGCATTACGACCAAATAATAAACCTTGTTCGAAAATACGGCAGAATTTGTCAAAGTGCATTTCAGTAACACCAGCACCAGCATAGTCTAAGTAACCATATCTATAAGAAATACCATCAACAGGAATTGTTAAGCTAACAACAACTGGTCTTTCAACAGTTGCATAAGTAACAACTTCTTCTTGAGTAGTTGCATCAACAGTAACAGTTTCTTCGATTAATAATGCAGCTGCTTCTTCAGCGTCTAATTCACCAGCTTCTACTAATGCTCTGATTGATGCATTGTGAATTTCAGATTGTTGAGCATCTAATTGAGCAAATTTAGAAAGACTTGGTGTGAATGCTAAGCATACATAACCGCCATTAGGATCAGCAAATGCATAATCCCATAGGTCATATCTCCAACCTTCTTCAAGGTATTGAACAGAGTTAACCATAGCAGCATCGAAATCTTCTTCTGAGAACCATTGCCAAATATAACGTTTGCCTGTTAAAACTTTAGCTTCTTCGCCATCAACAAATTTTTTGTTGTATAGTGGATTGCCATCATCATCAACTAGAGGTTCACCAGTTACTTCATCAAGAAGTGGATTATCAAGATCATCAACTTCAAGTTGAACTCTATCTAAATTAGCATCGCTAGCTTCGAAACCATTAACAGCTTTACCAGCACCAATAACGTCTGATCTTAAAACTAATTTGCCATCTTTGTAACCAAATACTAGATTGAATCCGTATTGAGCAACATTTTCAGCAGCGAAATAGTTGTCATGTGCAACACCACGAACAGCTTTACCTTGACCATCAAAAATAATGTAGATAAAGTCAGTTGAGTGATCACCATTACCAACACCGTTTTCGTTATAAACGTTATTGATATGAACTTCTTGTCCAGTTAAATTGTAACGAACACCTGATAGTGATACGTCACCAAATAATGGAGCATATGTACCAGTCCATGAATAACTGCTCTTAGTTTGAGTTGCAGTTGTAATTTTACCTTCATCTGTTAAGCCCCAAATGTAGATTTTACTAGCTGTTTCGCCTTGTGTATAAACTGTATATTGACTACCAGTCAAAGCATTATCAGCCATTTGTGGGATAACTAATTTGATTTCATTCCAACCATAATCACGACCAGGACCATAGTTAGGGTCACTAACAGCGTCATTATCATAGTAAGCAGGGAATGTTGTACGAATACTATTCATTACATAAATTGGGATATCCCCTTCTTGTAGTGTAGGGTCTTCAATGAACTTACCATCTGCTACTTCTACAGCAGAAACTTTTTGAATAGGTTGCATTGCTAAACCAAACACAACTAGCATAAGTAATAATGTACTTAAGCAAGCAAAAACTCTTTTCATATATTAATTTTCCTCCTATATATATTTTTTTGAAAGCGTTTGCGTATATATTATAACATTTTTACAAATTTCATGCAAGTATTTAATATGACTTTTTTTGATTTTTTTTGAGATAAAAAAAGGTGTCAAAAAATGACACCATTATTTTATGAGATTATGCAACTTTTGAGTATGCATCTTCATCGATAATTACAGTAACATTTGGGTGTTTTTGAAGAATACTTGCTGGGAATTCAGGGCTAATTTCGCCTTCTAATAAACGCTTTACAGTGTCAGCTTTATTCTTGCCACTAATCAACATAACGATTTGTTTTGCTTTCATAATGTTTTTAATACCCATTGTAACTGCATGTGTTGGAACTTCATCGATTGAATTGAAGAAACGTTTGTTGTCTTGTCTTGTTTTATCTGTTAATTCAACAACATGAGTTTCTAATTCAAAAGGTGTACCAGGTTCATTGAATGCGATATGGCCATTTGAACCAATTCCAAGCAATTGAATATCGATTTCAACAGCATTTAACATCTTGTTATACTCTTCACATTGCTTAACGATTTCTTCCTTAGTACCATGAGCACTTGGAAGGTGTACATTATCTTCAACAATGTCGACATGATTGAACAAATTGTCATGCATAAAGTAGTAATAACTTTGTGGATGAAGAATGCTAATTCCACAATATTCATCAAGATTATAAGTCTTTACTTCTTTGAAATCTATTGCACCTTTTTGATATGCTTCAACCAATAATTTATATGTTCCTACAGGACTTCCGCCTGTTGCAAGACCTAAAATACTGTTTGGTTTAGCTTGTAATTGTTTAATGAAAATTTCAGCACAACGTTTACTCATTGCATCATAATCTTTTACAACTTCAATCTTCATAATAACCTCCTATTTCATTGTAACAGGCAAATGACCAAGTGGTTTAATTTTGCCCTCTAACACTTTAGCTAAAGATGCTAAAGAAAGTGGTGTTGCTTCATAAGTACATATATATGCTTTAAGATCTTTTAGGACTCTTAAATCATATGGTGTTCTTATTGCTGCAACGATTAATTTATCTTTATCAAGACTATTGATTAGTTCTTCTTGTCTCTTGTTGAAACAAGCATTATAGCTACAATAAACAATCTTATCATAGCCTTTGACTTTACTCATTAAAGCTTTTTGTTCTTCTTCAGTTGGGTCTAATGAGATATAGAAACGATCTGGTTTTTGTTCCATATAATCAGCTAAACAATTTAGATTGTTGTTTTCATCTTCAACCAAAGTAACAACTTTAATCTTAGGGAAAACAACTAATGTTTTCTCATTATTCTTTAGTGGATATAAGCCTTGATTGATGATTTCTGTCATACTTAATTCACTAACTTTTTGTGAGAAAGCAACAGCTTCTTCATTATTGATTTCATTTTCAATAAGTGAATAATCATCAGCCATTTCGCCAACATTAAACATTTGTTTGTAGCGCATAATTCTTGTGAAAGAATCATTGACTATTGACATACTTACTCTTCCTTCTTTAACAAGTCTTATGGCAATATCATAAAACTCTTTCTGCATTTTTATATCTCTTGCACCACAAAGAAGTAAGATATCGCATCCTGAATTCATTGAATGTTCAACGATTTCTTCGAGTGTGAAATTATCGAAAACAGCTTTCATTGTTAATGAATCAGTTACTACTAAACCATCATATGCAAGTTCTTTTCTAAGTAGACCACCAATAACTTTTGAAGATAATGTCGTTGGATACTTTTCATCAATGGTTGTATACATAACGTGGGCAGCCATAATACCTGGCATGTTTTCATGAACAGCCATGATAAATGGTTTTAATTCAACATTGAATAAACGTTCTTTATCAAAATTAACTTTAGCAAGACCTAAATGTGTATCAACAACAGTATCACCATGACCAGGGAAATGTTTTAAAGATGTCATTAAATTAGCATCTTGATATCCCCTAACAGCTTCTCTAACATAAGTAGATACAACATCAGGTTTTTCTGAATAACTTCTAACATTGATAACTGGATTTAATGGATTACAATTAATATCAGCAACCGGTGCAAAGTTAAAATTAAAACCTAACTTTCTTAAATCTAATCCCATGTTGTATGCCAATTTATAGGCATTACTAGGATTGTTGGTTGCTGAAATAGCCATAGCACCTGGAGATTGAACGATTCCTTCAGTCACACGTGCAACCATTCCACCTTCTTGGTCGATGGCGATAAATGGTTTGATTTTAGCATTTTTGTTGATTAATTGATTTAGTTCAAATACTTGTTTTGGACTTTGACAATTATCTTTAAAATAAATGATTAAGCCAGCTTGGATATCTTCGACTTGCATTCTAAGTTCTTCACTATATTCAGTACCACTGAATGCAAGTCCAATCATTTGTCCAACTTTTTCCTCTAATGAATAATCATTGATATTAAACACTTTAGTGTTTGTCATCTTAGTGCTTCTTTCTTATGATCACGAAGGCAAGTGATGTGAATGCTAATAAGCCAGCAGCAAGCATACCCATATTACATGAGAAGCCACCGCCACCACCATTGCCACCTGAAGGAGGATTTGGATTATCATTTTGTTGTACTTCAAAGACATAATTAATATCAGCAAAAGTAAATGTGATTTCTCTTTCTTCACCATTTGCTAAATAATGAATCTTAACACCAAGATTTTCCTTATCAACACTTTCAATATCTAATTCATTTAGAACAACTTCTAATTGTTCAATTGTTGTAATTGTATATTGACGGTCTAAGATTTCAGCACTAACGAATTCTGTATCATTAGCTGTGTATGACAAATTAATACTATATGAACCATCAAGGTTTTTCATAATATTAAGTTCAATATTTGAAGGTTTTCCTTCATCTTGCTTTAATGTTGTGAATGAAGCTTTATTAGTCTTCATTTCATGAACACCTTGTGCATTTTCAAACTTATATGTGAAATAGTAATCATATGATGTATTCTTGCTTAATCCTTCAACTGTAACTGAGCCATCAGCTAATGCATATGATTTACCATTAATATGAACAGTTGCTTCGATTAATGTTGATTCAGCCATAGGTGCTGATTGATAGAATGTTGCTTTTGTTGATGTCTTTTCTTGTAGAGTTAGATTAGGTTTTTCAACAATCATAAGTAAAGCATTGCCGATTGAACGATCTGATCCATCAGTTGTCTTATTTAAAGTTTGGAAGTTACCATTAGCATCTCTAACAACGATTGTTGCACTACCACCACCGTCTAATGCGAAAGCATCATAAGCGCCAACTCTTTCGAGAAGTTCAGCTACTTCGATTGAAGAAGGGCCTTGAATTGATGTTGTTGAACCACTTAATTCACCTGGACCAACAAGCATGAAGATGCATTCATTGTTTTCAGTGAAGGCAACAATAGCTTTTGGTTTAGCATCGTTTAGATAGTTATCGGCTTTTGCAACATATTGTGTTCTTTCACCTTTTAGAATATAAGGAAGAACTGTACCAATTGTTGAATTACAACTACCCCAAACATCACCTGTTAATTCGTATTGGCAAGTAACGTTTGTATTTTTAACGACACGACTTAATACTTCTTCATCTTTTGTTAATAGGTAACAATAGTTTTCACCAACTGATTCAATAACATCTAAATCTTCTGGATCAAATGTTCTACCAGCAATATATAATCCAGTGTAATCTAAATCATATGCATGATTTGTCATTGATTCACCATACCAATATTTACCTTGGAAACCATCATTAGGACGAGAATATCTATCCATATATATTTTAACTACTTTGAATCCTTCAGTATTGATGTTTGAACCATTTAAAATAATATTAACACCAGTTTCACTGAAATTACTATTTTTAATATATGCTTCAGTCTTATAATCACCGATTGTGAAAATCATAGTGTCAGTAAATACTGGTAAGTTTTCACCAGCATTTGGAAGTGATATAGTTGTTATTTGATTACCATTAGTATCAGTATAATAGCTATTAGCACCTAGATTCCAAGGTGTTGGATCACCATTAGCATCATAAATAGAACCAATATGATATGTATATGTACGATCTAAATTAAAACCAATAACATTGTGATGTGGATGTGCTACTGTTGGTTTCTTAAGAGTAATACCGCCATCAGCTACCCACGTATTAATTGGGTCAAATGTTGGATTATTTTTATAGCCATTTGATGATGTATATTGTGTGTTCGCAAAGAAATCACCATTGATAGCCGCAATAACCATATACCCTGGATGTGTTGATTCATAGTTTTTAGCAATTTGTGCTGTTGTACCTTGTTTATAACCTGTCTTAGTAGATAGACCCCATGAAGCTATTTTAATAGCTGGAGTATTTGCTGCTGTAACAGCATTGTAGTCCCAATTATAAACTAAACCTTCTGTAGTTGTGACAGTACCTAAACGTTCAGTTTGAATTGCCATTCTTTCTAAGTCAATGCCATCCCATAGTTCTTCTTCAATAATATCAGAAGTAACTGTAACATTTTTTGTAATCTTATCACCTTTTTTAGCCGCATTAACAACAAGAGGTGATAACATTAATAATGAACAAATAATTAAACCTATTATTAAATATTTAATTTTGTTTTTCATTTTCCTCTCCTTGATTTGTAATTGATAATTTAATATATGTTTTTTTCGTCAATAAAACACAAAAGTACAATACTAAACTAAATGAAAATAGAAGCAAATAAATTTGAAAGAAATAAGATAAAACGATAGATGCTACAGCAATCAATAGTAAAATAATTGTTTTACCTAAATCTTTAAAAGCAATAATTAATGAAATTTTAATACATTGAATAATGTTTAATTCTTTAAAATAAACAATTACTAAGTTTAAATGAATAATTAAGAAAATAAAAATTAAAATAAATGAAATTGTTAAGATATATCCTACCATATTGATAGGTGCATTATATTTTAAAGAATCAAAATAATAGTAACTATTTCTAAGTAAAATAATCATTCCAAAAAGAATTAAACTCAATAGAAGTGTTTTTAAATAGTTTCTTCCAAATGCTTTAAAGAAGTCTTTTAAAAGTCCAGTGTTACCATCAATTACGTAGCTTCTTAATACATCCGTTACTGCTACAATACATGGATAGATTGTAAGTGCAGTTGGAATTAGTAAAATATAATACCAAACAGGACTTAAATCATTAACAAATGTTGTAACAATAATAAATAAAGAGGATGATATTACAATAAGCAAAATATTTAATAACACTAATCTTACAATAAAATCAACTACTTTATAAACCTTGCTATTTAATATTTTTCTTATCATATCATCCTCTTAATATTAGCCGACAATACCAGTACGTTCAATACCTTCAACAAATAGTTTTTGAACAAATAGATATCCAATTAATAGTGGAAGGCACATCATGAAACCAGCAGTGTTCGCAATCAATGCGGTAAAGAGCGCATTACCTCTTATTTCTGAGTCAACTAAGGACTCTAATTTATACAATTTCATTAATGAAGGTAGCCATTCAGCTGTATTCTTTAGACGCATTGTAAGCATTGGGAATGAGTTAGTTGAAATAGCTAGTAGTGATGTATAGTATACATCGTTCCATTGCCATACAAATGAGAATAGAGCAACTGTAATCATAACACCTCTAGCATTTGGAAGCATAACACTCCAGAATGTTCTAAATACACCAGCACCATCGATTTCGGCAGATTCTTCTAGTTCTACAGGAACACCACGGAAGAATTGGCGGAATAGGAAGATGAAGATAGCTGAGTTAATACCTTGACCTGAGAATGACATAATATATAGAATTATTCTCTTACCTGATAGAGATATTGTATTACCATGATTGAATAATTTAATAATACCTAAAATATCAAAATGGGCAAAGTATAGCATTCTCGATACCGAAACCGCTTGTGGCGGAATGATAAATGTCATTAACAAAATAATAAATATAATATTGCTACCTTTAAATTTCAATCTTGCGAAAGTATAACCAGCAAGTACTGAACAGAAGATTTGTCCAATCATACATACAAATGAAACTTTAATGTTGTTCCATAATGATACATTATAATCTAGTAATCTAAACGCAATCTTGAAGTTTAAGATTGACCATTTTTCCGGAATCCAAATTACCAATGGATTTTGAACATCTGATGGATGTCTAAATGCAAGTGTAATTTGTTGGAAAATTGGGAAGACAATAACAAATGCTAAACCAATAATAATTACAGCACGTAAAATAGCTGTTAAAACATTTGTAATCTTTTGTGTGCGAACAGCTTTTCTAACTGGATTCTTGAGATTTCTTAAAATCTCTTCATATTTTAATCTTGCTTTTGAAGGTTCTTTGTTCTTATCTTTCATCATAATAGAACACCACCTTTCTCAAGATTAACATAGCAAGACCCAAGATTACCAGTGATACTAAGATGTAGGACCAGGACGCTGCCGCATGGAAACCATACAATGGGTTCTTTGAAAGTTGTTGAACATATTTATTTAAGTCGCTTCGTAAGAATGAGTCAACGACAGTATAAACAACAACAGTTAAAATCATTGGTGAAACCATTGGTAAGGTAATCTTCCAGAATTCTTCATATTTAGTAGCACCCTCAATTTTCGCAGCTTCGTATAAGTGTTGTGGCACTGATTGAATAGCTGCTAAGAAAATCAAGATTTGGATACCAGCATAAGATATTGTACTATAGATGGTCGACGTTATACCATTCAAGAATGTTACCATCTTGGCAGGCACACCAATCGAAGTCATAAACATCTTCATATCGAAGATATTTGTTAAGGCATTAGAGCCAACCGAGTTCAGCATTTGGTCAATTGCTTGTGTTGATTCCGTCGCAGCCGCAATCGCTTCACTGTTTAAGATAACAGGTAAGAAGAAAATTGCACGTACAATACCACGGCCTTTAAACTTACCATTAAGCATAACAGCAACTAATAAACTAAATATTGTAATAACAGCTGTATTTAGAACTGTTTGCCATGATGTTTGAAGTAAAGCTTGAAGCAATGAAATCTTTTCATCTAATCCAGATGTCGCATTACGAACAGGAAGCATACCTGTTTGACCAGTAAATAATTCTTTGAAGTTATAGAAGAAATCTTTAACCCATACGCCATTTTCTTGGTGTTGTCCAAACTTAACTAGTAAACCACCTTCTTTTTCAACTGAAACAGTTGAGAAAGCATAAACAAGTGACATAATTAATGGATATAAATAGAATATTAAGAAACCAAGAATAACTGGTAATAAGAATAAGAATGCGACAAAGAGTTTTTGATGACCATGTGTCATCTTATCAAATACTTTTTTCTTGAATAGGACAATTGGATAGAAAATATAATAAAATATTTTACCAATAAATTTAAAGATTTTAATAACAACATCGGCAAATTTAGAATGTGAAATTTTATTCCATAAGCTCTTTATTGCACGACCAAGTTTTTTGAATAATTTCTTTAATCCTTTAGAATTATCAATCTCTTCTTCATCATAAGTATTGATAATTGGTTGTTCAGAGGCTTGAGATGTTTCTTCTAATTCTTCATTAGTAAGTTCTTCATTTTTTAATTCTTCACTCATCTTTATACCTCCTTATCAACATAGTAATTCCATCTATCAACAGTTATTGTTTCACCATTACGATTGATGATATTTACTGCTTTATCTGAATAGTTCAAATAAACCTTAAATTCATCAGAAGTTGCTTGGTTATTTAAAGCAGCTTGTTTATTAGTATATGTTGAAACATAAACGTTAGAGATGTTATTGTATTGTTCAAAATAATTTAGAACATATTTATGTAATTGGTATTTACTTAATTCACCCATTACTTGTTCAACTTCACTCTTCCATTGATTGTATTGTGTATAGTAATAATAGTTATATTCAGTTTGAATTAATTCAGATGATGAATCATAAGTAAAGATGAAGTGAACATTAGAACCAGTTTTAAAGATGTTCATTAAGTGTTGTGTCATACCTTGTTCATCATATTTATTAATAACTAGACCACTATAGTCAACATAACCACTGAAGACCATTTGATAAAGTGGAATTGAATAATCAAATACTTCAAATAAAGTTGATTCATAAGTTAGATTTGTAATGTTATCTGCATATTTAACCGCATATTCATAAGGTGAATTCAAACAAATATTTTCAATACCTTTACTTGTAATTGTATCAAATGATTTGATTTGTTCAGCTACTGAATTAAAACGATAGAAAATATGACGTTTCTTGTAATCACCAACGATGGCAGAACCTAACTTTTCAAATGCCATACCATCAAGTTCAGGATTAGCTTTCTTATAATTTGTTGCCATCTTTTCAGCAAACGTATTAAAGAAACGAGGACTTAATGTATAAATTGGTGTAGCTTTCTTTTTGTAAACATTAGAAGCTAAATCATATGGATATTTAACAGTGTATTCACTTGAAACATCACGTGTTGAATATCTACTCTTACCATATGCTTCATTGTATTTGTTGATTTCAACGAAGCTTGTAACAGGATATAAAGTAATATCTTTATCTTTAATGTATTGAATGAACTTCTTATAGCTTGTTTTATTTCCAAGTTTTGAACCAAAACTCATATTATTAAACGTCCTATTAATCATTCCATCTTTACGCCAACCTCGATAGATCATATTAAGATCAGTTACACCCCATGATTTTAAGTCATCAGCAATTTTCACTGCTTGATCTAAAGTTGTAAGTGTATCATGACCTGAATATACGATACCTAAGAAGTTTGTTGTATAATCGTAAATACCTAAGATTTCAGCATTAAAGACTGTATTATCTGTTGTATCAACATTTTCTTTTGATAAGATTCCTTCATCAATAAGGATTTGTTGATAGAACTTAGCTACATCAGAGTAGTTGAAATCTTTTGTTTCACTTGACATGAAGTAGTAATTAATAACAGTATCTACTCTAACATAATCAGGTGTAAACTTAGTGATTTCTTTAGCATAATAACCAGTACCAATTTGAACTAATTGGCTTTCACGATAAGTTGTTGACATATATGTTTTATTATATGAATCACTGAACAAACTTACTTGTGAGTTGATTGATGCTTGTGATGCACCTGTTGATGCACGTACAACAACTTGATATGCATTTTGGAATTGGTTACTTGCTTCATCTTGCATTCTATTAACCGTCAAACCATACATTGGAAGCATAATATCTTGTGTTTCAGCTTGTTTAACTTTGTAGCCATATGCAAGGTCAGTACTATAAATACGTTTAGAATATTGTGTATAGTCAGTACGTCCATTATTTAAAGAAATAACAGCACCACTTCCATCTGGAATAACCATGTATCCATTTGTTTGATATACTTTATCATCAACTTTTACTTCATTGATTACTGAAGTGAAATATGGAAGAATATCAATTTGGAATAATGGATAATAGAATGGATTTGATTCATAAATTGAATTATTGATAATTGAACATTGAACACCATTATCAGTTAATTTGTATTCAACAGCAACCTTAAATGTAACGTCTGTTGGTTCAACACTAACACTAAATGTCTTTTGGTCATTATCCAAATCATCTTTTGTATAGAAACACTTAGTATAGAATATTTGATTTAAGTTATCACGGAAAATCTTTTTCATTGATGCATATGAACCAATTGTACGATAGTTATTGTTGATAGTTTCACCATTTTCACCAACTGTTGGTTCTTGTGATGTAGGTTGATCATATGCTTGATTTAGATAAATTGATTCTCTTGGGTGATACCAATATTGTGTAATAGGATTCTTAATATCTAAGTCTGCTTCATATTCAACTCTAATCATCATACATACAATTTTATAAAGCATATCGATATCACTGTGATATAAATCAATAATATCAAGATAACTAGTTGCATCGATATCAAGATAAACTAAATCTTCAAGTAGAAGTAAAGCTTCAAGACCTACTGTTGATTTTGTGTTGTAGAAATAATTGGAAACAATTGTGTTTTTCACATGTTCATCGATATATTTTTGAAGCTCTTTGATTTTACCTTCTTCTTTGATTGCTGTATATTCATCAATCATTTCTTGAACTTTAGCTTTACTATTTTGAATTAATTCAACAATTCTTGTTTCATAAAGATTTTGTGGGAAATAGTAATAATAAATATCTTTGATTCTAAAGTCATAGTAAACTTGAATTGATTTTGCTTCGTGATCTTCTTTGATTGAGAATGATGGTGTTACATAAGTAGGGTTGTCAACATCACCAATTGTATCAGAGATTGCGAACTCATATGCATTGTATTGTTTAATAGCACCGCTACGATTTAAGAACTTTAAGATTAGTGGGCTTTGTTGTTGATAAAGTGTACTCTTACCACCTTTAGAGTTAGGGTCTTTTGTTTCTTGTGGGATTGAATACCAACTATTTAATATTTGTGTTTCATCACCACCAACAATTTGATCTAATCTAAATGATGTATAACGATAATTAAAGTAATATGCGAAATTATCATTTTTATAAAGTAGAACAAAATCATCTAATAGTGTTTTAGCATATTGTTCAGTTGTTGGATAAGAACCTTTGTTAGCAGGTACATAATATTGTGCATATACTGCTTCCATTCCAGCTTTAATGTCATCTAATTTATTTGATAATTTATTTTTATTATCAACTGTATGAATTTCTAACATTAATTTAGGGATTTCTGTTTGATAATTATCTTTATCAATTAATGCTAATTTTTCATCAAACAAAGCATTATAAGTTTCTGGATCATCATCACCTGGACAAGGTCTAATAAGAATAGATTCGCTTAATTGTGTATAAACATTTGCAGGCATTCTTTCGAAAAGCTCATTGATTTGGCTCTTTAAAGCTTTTTGATTGTCTTCGTTTTTGATTTCAGCAATTAATGTTGGAAGTAATTCATCAATATTGTCTTTTGTAAGTAATTCTACTTGAGCTACATATTGTTCATTTTCGGCTCTTACAACTGCGACTTCTTCTTTTAAGTATTCTTCATATTGTTTAAAGCCTTCTTCAGTAAATGGTAATAAATCAGCTTCTGCTTTTGCTTCTTTATATCCACCTAGGAAGTAGCTTAGAAGAATGACACCAGCAATAATAATTATGCCAAAGATAATCATTCTTTTGATTGTTAAAAACTTAGGCCATTTAAATTTCTTCTTTTCCATAATATCACCTAGAAGAACCGCGATACGATTTCTTTATATAACGAATATAAGAAACCATATATTTGGCTAGATAAGTCGAAAATTAAAAGGGCAATGAAAAGAATAACAGCGGTTGCTACAACAGTAAGAATAATTGTTAATATTGATTTTGCAACACCATATTCGTGAATAACGATTAAACCCATGAAGACCATGAAACCACATAATACATAGCCTAAGATTTTTATTAAAGTGATCATTTGGACTTCATCAACTGTTAAAACATTACTTAAAACAGTTACTAAAATTTGGGAAATCACAAGTGGGAAATATGAATATCCACCCATTGTGAAAATCTGTTTCATTGTTCCTTTACCATCCATAAGAGTTGTGATTGACCAGTTGGCAACCGCAAGGATAATTAAAGGCATTACAGTATAAACTAAGATACGAATACTATTGAATTTTGTTGGGTCATTAGCATTAATAATAATACCATTAGCATTGTAAGCAATAATATTTAGCAAAGCATATATTAATACCATCCC
>DBWT01000051.1:29549-31324 GCA_002309035.1 Caryophanales bacterium UBA1231
ATACGTAGAGGCATTTTAACAAAATTGGCAAAAAAGGCTTTGAATAATCCAAGGATTTTGTCTAAAACGATTCTTACTTTGGATTTATTAGTCGCTTCGTTTTCCATTGTTTTCGACCTCCTCACGTTGTTTTTTCTTTTTTAATTTACGATTATTACGAACAATAACAGTTGTTGTGATGGAGAAAACCATAACAATAACGATACCTGTCATAAATAATGCGAAATTATTTTTCAAAATAATATTACGATATTGTTTATAAGCATTTGAATAATAAGTCTTATTGTGACCTAATGTGAAGTATTTCATTGCTTCTTTGTATAAAGCAAGTTTTTCATCAGCATCTTGTGTTGTATTAGCATTTCTTAAAATTGATTTACCAATACCTACATAACCTAATTCATAGTTAGAGTTCATCTTAACTACTTCTTCCCATTTTTCACGAGCTTCATCAATTTCATTGTTTAAATATAATCTTGTTGCTTCATTAACAAGCTTACCAAATTCTGTTGTTTCAAAAATGATTAAGCTACGTGAACCTTGGTCAAGAACTAAAACATATTCATTACCTTCGTGTTCATAATATACAATACCACTTGGAAGTTTTATGTTATTTGATAGATCACCATATTCACCAGAAACATAAAGGAGGTTACCTTCATCATCATATGTAAATACTCTACCTCTTGTTTGGTCAACAACAGAAAAGATTCTCGCATCATTAACGGTAATACCAACGAATATTGATGAACCAGTAATAGCTGGTTTAACATATGATTGATATTTAACATCACCATCAGGTTTAACATAACCATTTCTAACTAAAACATCACTACCAGATGTATTAATTAATTTGATCATTTCTGATGCTACTGTTGTTTGTGCTTTGTTTGGACGACATGTTGCGTAAATCAAATCACGATCATCAATAACTAAATTTGTAAATTGTGATGGTAAATTTAAAGCAAGTTTTTGATATTGGGCATCTGTTAGTAAGAATGTCCACCATGAACGTTTTGTAACTAGGTTTTTACCTAAGAAACGGTTAAATTCACCATTTTGTTTATATTCAATAATACCTTGATAAGTATTTGCTGAAATTGTATATACCCTACCATCAGAGTCAATAGCAAGTTTTGATGGTTGGAAAATGAATGTTGTTGATTGATCTTCAGGATTAGATATTTGATAGAAAGCAACATCATTAGGTGTTAAATATACTTCATCAATCAAATAATCTCTTGTAATATCAGCTCTGAAGATTCTTGAATTCATTGTATCAGCTAAATACAAATATTTACCTTTAATATAAACACCTTGTGCACTATATAAATATACATAGACATCAAAGTTTAGATTCATCTTTTCTTCATATGTTAATGTTGATAAATCAACATTATCAAGTGAAGCTTTGAAGAATGGACAACGACGGTTTGGATCTTCAATTGTTTTTGTTGAAACAATTGCATCAGTTGTGAACTTTTCAGGATCGTTTTCAACACCATAATAGTTAGCAAGTTTAGCTTGAACTTCAGGTGTGATTTTGAAAATATCACAACAATAAGTTACTTTAAATTCACTGTTTAAAACATAAAGTGAAGAATTCTTTTGTAGATCCACAGTTGTTACTGTCAATGCTTGGCTAGTTATAACACCTTCACTATTCTTCTTAACTTCAATAGCTTTAACAATCAAATTAACTTTTGATGTTTCGTTTTCACAGCTATCCATTATATAGATTGTTTGTGTATCATTGTCAATTGAAATATCAGCTA
>DBWT01000051.1:31431-32950 GCA_002309035.1 Caryophanales bacterium UBA1231
GATGAGTAAACTGGATTAGTGTAGAAATCATAGTTGTATGAGCTAGCATCTAACTTAACACTTTGAACAGTAAGCAAAATGAACAAAGAAAGAATTAAAGTTGAAAGGATAATTACTATTTTCTTTTTCATAATTACCTCCTACTTCATACCAGAGTGTGCCATTGTTTCGATGATTTGGCTTTGTGTTAAGACAAAGACCGTAATTGGCACAATCATCATTATCAAGATAACAGCTGAGGCAACACCTGTTCTCGCAACACCACCAGCCACAATTTGGTGTAATGAATAGCTTAGTGGTTTTAATTGTTCAGAATAGATATATGTTCCACCATCATTATTCCATAAGCTTTGGAACAATAGAATAATTAGTGTTAACCATGCAGGCTTTACAAGTGGCATTACAACACGCCACCAAATTTGGAATTCATTCGCACCATCAATTTTAGCAGATTCAATTAATTCCATTGGAATATCATCCATGAATTGTTTCATTAGATATAGACCAAGAGAATATGCGAAAGCTGGTACGATGATAGCCCATTGTGTATCAATCAATCCAAAGGCAGAGAAAATCATATAACGAGGAGTTGCTGTAACTTGGGCAGCAAACATCAATGAATAAACTACCATACCGAAGATAATCTTTGAACCTGGGAAGCGGTGTTTTGCAAGAGGGTATGCAGCCATTGAAGCAATTAATACGTGTCCAATAGTACCCATTAATGTGATAAAGATTGTATTAAAGAAGTATCTTGAAAATGGTACCCATGAATCTTGCATCAACATTGCTAAGTCAGTAAAGTTATCAGTTGTTGGATTTTGAACAAATAGTCTTGGAGGGTAAATAAAGATTTCATTTAATGGTTTAAAAGCAGCATTAATTGAATAAACTAGTGGGTATGCACTAAATAATCCAAAGAATACTAATAGCAAGAATAGAGCGATGTCACCACCAACACTTCTTGACATTCTTTTCTTTTTCTTAATTCTTCTTTTCTTTGCACGTAGATAGAAGAATCTTTCGATTTTACCCATCGAATTTTCATCTTTAATTCCATATTTTTTAAGAAGTTTTTGTTGGCGCTTATTTCTTTTACGTTCAGCTTTCGATACGCCCGTACCCTTAATAGCATCATCAAACTTATCAGCCATTATCAAGAACCTACCCTTCTTAAAATTTTTCTAACTAACATATTGGCTAGAATCATGATTGCGAAAAGGACTGTAGCAATAGCCGAAGCATAACCCATTTCCATACGAATTGATCCATAGTCCATTAAGTGCGTTATAATTGTATGTCCGGCGTAGTTGACGGAAGGGAAACCTACCATCTGTATCGATACATCAGCAATTGAGAGGCTGGATGTTATCTGCATTACCGCACCAAACATTAATTGTGATTTCATTTGTGGTAATGTAATATACCACAATTCTTGCCAACGGTTTTTGATACCATCGATGGCACCAGCTTCGTATAATGTCTTATCACAAGATTGTAAACCAGCAATAAATGCTAG
>DBWT01000051.1:33009-39551 GCA_002309035.1 Caryophanales bacterium UBA1231
GTGAGCCACAATATTGGCTCATTTATTATGCCGAATTTCATCAAATATGCGTTTGCATAACCATGGCTATCACTTGAGAAGATTAAACGCCAAACTAGATATGCTGAACCACTTATTGATGGAGCATAGAAGACTAATGTCATGAATGAACGAAGTCTTGGACGAAGTTCATTGATTAACCATGCAAAGACGAAGGCAGCTAAGTAGCTTAGTGGTCCTGTGACAACGGCTAGAATCAATGTATTCTTTATAGCAATCAAGAAGTTTTCATCATCGACAAATAATCTCATATAGTTTTCCCAACCAACGAAGTCTGGGAATTCTAGTAAGTTGAAGTTTGTAAATGAAAGAACTAAAGACATTAATACAGGAACAACTGTAAAGGCAATAAATAGTAAAACATAAGGTGCTACTAAGTAATAATATTGTCTTTTAACATATATTTCTCTTCTTAATCTTCCACCACGTTTACTCCATCTTTCAACACGGTAGCTAAATGATGCACGGTGTTTTTCAATACGATATTTTTGAAGTAAACGGTCATGTTCTTTATTGTATTCGATATATTCATTAAAGATTACTTCGTCTTCTTTATTTGCTTTATATTTTTTACGAAGTTCTTTCCATTTTACTTTTGATTCTTTGACTTGAATTTTTAGTTCAGCAGCATTTGCTTTTGCTTTTTCGTCAAATTCTTTGTCTGATTTTTTCCATTCAGCTTTCTTTTCTTTATACGCTTCCCGCATATTTTTCTTTTCTTCAGTGCGGTCAGTACGCATAGCTTGATTTTTTTCTTGTTTCTCTTTTGATGTTAATTTCTTACCACCATTGATTTTCTTGTGTTCAAGAATCGCTTTAGCTAATTTGAAGGCAAGAATTATGAATACTATTGAGAAAAAGATATATAAAAATATAGTCATAATTTACCTCCTTTAGTCTAAATTGAATTCCTTTCTCTTACGATCGATTTCGTTATTGATGTTTTGTGCATAACGATACAATGTTTCTTTAGCATTGTATTTATTATTAATTACACTACGATAAGCATTTTCAACTTCACGTCCTGTAATATATGATCCCGCAATTTGTGGGATTTCTTGAACACCATATAGATGGTAGATACCATCTTTATATTCATAAATGTATTGTGTATAATCAAGATATTCATTACCAGTATCTTTAACTTTAACCTTGACGATTTGATCAGTACCTCTTGGAATACCCCATTGTTTTAATAGTTGATCTAAATCTGCTTTTGGCCATGCAAGTTGTTGGAATGATTCGAAGTTTGCAGTTGGATGACGTGCAGATGAACCTAGGATACCTTCCATTTCCTTACCGAATTCATCTTGAACTTCACCAGTCCACCACTTTAAGAATTCCCATGAAGCCCATTTCTTATCTTCGCTTCTTTGTGCATTCTTTTCAATCATGATTGCACCACTACCTGATGCGACTGAAACGTGATTAGATACTGTATATGGATATGTGTCTTGTAATTTATATGGATCGTTTTCAGCACTTTCAATTACAGATTCTGTACCTGGAAGAGGATAAAAGGCCCAATTACCTCTAATTTCAGGAGCGAATACCGCAAGCGTATTATACATTTCATAGTATGAAATACCTAGTGGCATTTCACCAGAACGGAATCTATTGATGAATGATGCAAATTTAGGGAATGAATACTTAGTATAGAAATCAGTCCAATATTCAAATGCATCCATTGCTGTATCTTCAAGTAAACCTGTTGATTTAGCGTCAGTAGCATATAATTGACCGCCTCTTTGATAAAGCATTGTGACAAAGGCAGGATTTAATGCTGAAGCACCAGCATCATTTACAGGTAAATAGAATTGTAGTGAATTTGTTTGTAAGTCAGTCATTAATGAAAGTACTTGACCCCAGTTTGTTGGAACATATTGTTCCCAGTTCAAACCATACAATTCTTCCATAACATCAGTTCTAACAAACATCATCATATATATTTGTTTTTCAGGTACAGCATAAGTTGAACCATTAAATGTAAATTGTCTAATTGTACTTGATAAGAAGTATTTCTCAACAAATTCCCAATATGCATCGCCAAATGCTGTTGATAGATCTAGTGCTGCATGACGAAGACCATAGTTTACTGGAAGCGATGAGTCAACGTTTATCGCAACCTCTGGACCAACACCAGCCAAGGCTGCTTTAAGTAAGACATCACCACCAGTTAATTTTAACTGTACTTTGATATGTACGTCCTTACCACCTATATTAAAGACTCGTTTCGAGAAATCATTATCGATTAGTTTTCTAATAACATTGGCTTGGTCACGACCTTGTGTCATCCATACTTGAATTTCAATGTCATCTAAACCATCGCCACTATCACCACTAGTTGTGCCGATTTCTGAATAATCAATAACGAATGAATAATAGAATCTTGCTATAGAATCAAAGAATTTTATAAAGCCACTTTCAGTTGCTTTTTGAAGTTTATAACCACCATCTCTTGCATAAATTACAAGGTAGTCAACTGTTAGTGGGAATTCTCTTAAATCAGATAGAAGTGTACCAAGTGATGAAATATTAGTCGAGAATGAACTTAATTGCTTAGTAACTTTATTTGTTTTTTCTAAGAATGATGCAATTTGTTGAACCATTGTATCAATAATACCAGTCTTATCACTCTTACCATCTTTGTAGATTTTACCATCACCAGCTGGATCGTCTTTATCATAGTTTTTAGATGCGATACGAGCAATAGCGAAAGATAATTGTTGTAATCTATCGTGAGCATCTTTCAAACGATTGATTAAGTCTAAGTCATCAATCTTAGTTAGTCCATAGTCACGGTTTGTATCTGGAGAAACTGTTGTATATTTAATGATATTTAAATATAATAAACTTAAATCTTGTGTAACATTTTCAAGTTCTTCAACTAATTCACCATAAATACCTAATGTAACTTCCATACGGATTGTATGTTTACCTTTAGTTAGATAGAAATCAAATGGACCATCACTTGAACCAAGTGTAATGTTTTGCCAATCATTTGAGTAGCTAAATACTGTTGATTTAAGTTCTTCAAATGGAATTTCATTATCGATATAAACCATTCGATGAGAGTACATACCACGAACTAAGTTTTGACGAGCTCTTAGTGAAATATTGTAGTAGCCATCTTTTTCAACTTCAAATTCCCATTCAATCCAGTCACCTAAAACTTTCCAGTTTGAACCACCGATTGAATTTAGGTATGTATATTTTGAAGAATAAGGATAAGTTGCAGATGAAGTTCTATCAGTTACAGGATATAGAGTTGGGCTTGATGTTGATGTACATGCTTCAGCCTCAACACGATAACTATATTTACTTTTTGCTTCATTTGGATATGTATCATATTTAGCTTTGTATTCAGCATATGACATATATTGTTTTACTGAAACAATTGAAAGAGTATCAACTAAAACATATTCTTTAACTGATTGAATAGTTATAATGTTTTCACCTTCTGAAAAATAGTAAGCAAAAGGTTCAGTAACATATCCCATTTCATCAGAGAAATATTTTTCCATTTGAACACATTCAACTTCAATTTGTGATGGTTTAACATCGTTTCCTGATGTATCAGACATCAATTTTAGTTTATATGAATGAGTATCATATTTATTGTTATATTCTTCGATTGTGCCAGTATCACCTGTCCAAACACGTGAGAAGACATAACTTTGTTTTGCCATATTGTTTTGGAAAGCAATGTTTGGAATACTTGCTTTAGCTAACTCATTAGCATCATTCTTTAAAGCTGTTAATGTCGTAATTAAAGCATCTGTATCATTAACTAAAGCAACAAGATCTTCTTCAGAAAGTTCTTCTTCTTCACTTCTATTATCGATACGTGCTTGATAACTGTTCTTTAAAGCAGTTAGTTCTTCAATTGATGAAGTGCCTAATGCTTGGTTTTCTTCTTTGTTTCTTAAGCATTTGTATAGATAATCTGCTAAAAGAGTAACTTTTTGTTCAGCAGTTGCTTTAACAAAATCATTAGATCTAATGAATTCTGAATAATCGCTTTCAGCAATGTCTAACATTTGTTCGTATTTTTCAGGTTCACTGATAAGTGTCATCTTCTTTTCAATTGATGAAGATTTACTTTCAATTTTTGTTGTAACATAATTTAATTTAAGATTGTAAAAACCAGCAGTTGGAACAACTACACGATATGTAATTGAACCATTGTCACCAATCAATAAATATTCGCCATTTTCATCTTTCACAAATTCATCGCCAGAAATAGAGTAGCGTGAAGTTGCGGCTGAAGTTTGGGAAATATCAAAATCATAACCTTTAATGACGATATCATCGATTGTTGGTGTCACATATTCTCTGCCTGTTTCTTTCAAATAAACATCATAGTCACCGCTTTCTAAAGAAGCAATAGTGGCAGCTGAGTGGTTGTAAGTATAATCGTTTGGTGTAACTTTATTAACATTTAGAATAATAATTAAAAATGCTAAAACCAAAACAACCACTAATGTAATTATAATGAATTTCTTTTTATTCATGTTGGGCCTCTTTCTTATTATCAAATAAAAGTATTAAAGAATTCTCAAGTCTTTTAATTCGTGATGCGCTAAGTTCATAGCCATCTTTTTTATTGTCTTTTAACCAAATTGATTTATGGTTTTCTAAGTACTTTTCCAATTCTTGATTAATTTCATTGAGTAAATTAAAATCCTTTGATTGAATGTACTTTTGAACATTTACTAATGCTTTAAGTAATATCAAAGTATTAGAAAGCTTTTCAGTATATTCATTTTTAATTTTCACAAATGAAAGTTTTTCATCTAAATATTTAAGAAAAGCTTCTGTTCCGACAATTTCATAATAGTTCATTTTTTGATTTAAGCAGCGTTTCTTGAACTCTGCAATTGGATCTTTTTCTGTTTGAACTAATTCAGCTTGAATAATTGGATTAAAGAGTTTTGTTGAATAACCTTTATAAGTCTTTTCTTGAAGTTGATACATTGATAGTTCTAAAACAATCTGACCAATGAAATCATCTTTAAAATAATTTTGAACTTCTTCTTTTAATTCATACATCGATACGCATTTTTCATGCCACATTTTTGATGATGCATAAATAATACCAGGGATTGAAAACATAAAGTATTGAAGATGTCCAAAGTCACCCCAGTCAGTAAGTAAAACACCTAATGCATCATATTTTAGGGCTGCACTTACCGCATGATCTACACTATACTGCATTTCTAAATACTTAGAAGCTGCGGTTGACCATGATGAAGTCCCAGGGGCAAGCATAAATTTACGCTTTTGTGAAGAAAGCATTTTAGCATGTTCTAGGAATGGGTAATCATAAGTATAACCCCAGTCAATTAAAATTGCTTCCTTGTCTAACTGCTTGATTGCTTTAGGATTATGGATTAAGAAATCCCCCCAGAGTAATGGTGTTTTACCGTATTGTTTAACAGTTTCAGCTAATGCATTAAAATAGTTAACAAAGACTGTTTCTTTTCCTAATTTATCACAAACTTCTTTCGTCTTATTGAAGCCTAATTCATATGGTTCATCAAAATTCATATTGAAATATTTTGAATTAGCATAAGGAATCATATCTTTATATAGTTGTCTAACAAGCGAAAGACTTCTTTCATTAGTTGGATCAAGCGTTGATGAAGTTCTTTTGCTTCCCCATATTTCAAATAAATCATCGCTTATCGCAAGATGTTTATATTGATCAACCTTTAACCATTCACTCATATGACCAAAACCATTTTCTGAAGGGACAAGATCAATAAAGTGTTGATTAGCATAGTGTTGAATATCTAAAAATTCTTCAACAGTTATATAGTTTTTATCGTGATAAACAAATGGTTGACTTTTGTATTCAAATGAGAATCCTTCGACATAAAGTTCTAAATGATTGTAGCGAAGTTGAGATAATAAATCAATTACTTTAAAGATTGTTTCTTTTTTAGGTACTTTATTACGGCTAATATCAATTTGAAAACCTCTAATTTTAAGTTCAGGTTCATCTTGAATATATTGTTCCTTTACTTCACCATATTCATCTTTAAGATCTTTTAAAGTAAGTAAACCATAATAAACACCTTTAGGAGTTGATGCATAAATTGTGATTTTCTTTTTGGTAATTTCTAAAGCATATTCTTCTTCATTAAGCTTTTTTGCTTTAACAATCAAAGGAATTCCTTCTTTATTCTTACTCAAGAACTGATTAGAAAACGTTTCCAAAGTAGGATGGAAAAAAGAGCCTAGATTGATGCTTGAAATTAAATTTAAATTAATAAAATTATCTTGGTTCTTCGTGTTTAAGTACTTTTTTTCTTTTACTTTGTCGAAAAATAATTTCATAATTTTACCTCCAAGCCACACTACGCCCATTATATAAATTATTCTACCACAATTCTATTTTTTTTGCAACTTAATGGTACTATTCAAAATAAAAAAATTAAGCCTTTCTTGATTTAAAAAAAGTAAAGAGCTTTGATTGAAATGGTAAAATGTTAGTAGAC
>DBWT01000062.1 GCA_002309035.1 Caryophanales bacterium UBA1231
CCTTTTCTGTGTGGACCATCAAGAATCATTTGGTCACCAGTATAAGCGTGGATAGTAGCCATGATACCAGATTGAATAGGAGCAAAATCATTAAGAGCTTTTGCCATTGGAGCTAAGCAGTTAGTTGTGCAACTTGCTGCAGAAATGATATTATCATCTTTTGTTAATGATTTTTCATTAACGCCGAAAACGATAGTAGGTAAATCTTTACCAGCAGGAGCAGAAATGATAACTTTCTTTGCACCAGCAACGATGTGTGCTTGTGATTTTTCCTTTGAACAATAGAAACCAGTACATTCTAATACTACGTCTACATCTAGTTCTTTCCAAGGAAGTAATTCAGCTTTAGGTTGAGCATAGATAGTGATTTCTTTTCCATCAACTGTGATAGAACCAGGTACTTTTACAGTTTTGCCATCTTCTTCGAATTCAGGTTCTTTAGAAGATACAGTATGTAAATTTTGACCAATAACACCAGCGTAACCGCCTTGAGCTGTATCATACTTTAATAAATTTGCTAACATTTTAGGACTAGTTAAGTCATTGATAGCAACAACTTCATAACCTTCAGCATCAAACATTTGTCTGAAAGCTAAACGACCAATACGACCGAAACCATTAATTGCAACTTTTACATTTGCCATATTTAAAAATCCTCCATAATTTTTTACAAACTATTATACTACATCTAATATAAATTTTCAATTAAAATGAATATGCATTAATTACGATTACGAGAAACAATAATTAAAACAACACGCAAGATTTCATAGAATAACCATATGAAATTAACAATAATACCAAAGGCTGCATACCATTCGTAATCGCGGGCAACTTGCATTTCACAAAGTCTATAAGCATTATCTAATGTAATAAATGTGTATAGACTAGCAACAATAACCATGATAATTGAAATAATAAGAGCTATTGAACCATTTCCATAGAAAAGTAAAAAGATATTATTATTAAAAATACCTAATATTGAAACAAATAAACTAGCAATAATAATACCAAATAATGCAACAAACATAAAATTACGAAAACGATTTGTAACTTTAACAATCTTTGTCGCATATAAAATAGAAGCACCTAAAAAGAAAGCTAGTGTTATTACTAAAGCGAGTGCGACAGCAGATCCTGCTTCTTCTCCAACATAAACAGTAAGAATTGAAGTAATTGTTCCAACACTGACTCCTTCTAAAATGCTATAAGGTATCGATAAGACTTTTGCTGTAATTGGTTTAAAACTAATAACAAAAGACATAATCAAAGTCACAATAGGACAAAGGATATACGCTACAAACACAACAGATGTTAAAGCTGTAGCATCTTTTGGATTGATGAAAATTAAACTTAACAATGCACTGATGATTGCAATCCCTAATAATAGAATTGATTTAAATGCAACCCCATGCATCGAAGCTGGTTCATAATCTGTAAAATCTTGATTCTTTTCGATACGGCGGAATACCGCATTATTACCAAAACGCATAAAACACTCCTTTCTATAATAATGAATTTACTTCTTCATCAGGTAATGAATCTAATGCACCAATACGAAGTAAAGTATTATATGTTGATTTATTAATCTTAGTTCTTCTTTCAACATCTTTCTTAGATGTAAAAGCAAATTCCATACGGGCATTAACGATTGACTCAGCAACTGTTTCACCAAGTTTTTCAACAGCAGTGAAAGGTAAATATAATGATTTCTTATCATCGCTAATAATGAAATTAGTTGAATCTGATTTCATTATATCAACTTGTTTAATTGAAAAGCCACGTAAATATAACTCTAAAGCGATCTGAAGCTCAGTTAATAAATCAATTTCTTTATTTGATGCTGTTTTTGTCTGAATTTTTTGTTTGATTTCAGCAATCTTATTTCTTATAGCGTTCTTACCACTTGCTAAAACATCAACATCGAATTCTTTAGCACGACAAGAGAAATAAGCAGCATAATAGTAAATTGGTCTAAAAACTTTAAACCAACCAATTCTTAAAGCCTGAATAACATATGCCGTAGCATGGGCTTTAGGAAACATGTATTGTATTTTTTCACATGATAATTGATACCAATTTGGAACATCGTGACTATTTAATAAGTCTTTCTCTTGAACATTTAAACCTTTTCCTTTACGAACATGTTCCATAATTGAAAAGGCTTCTTTATCATCTAGACCATAATTGATTAAATCAACCATAATATCATCACGACAACCAATGATATCTTCAAATGGAATTGCTTCATTTGTAATATTGATACCATAAACTAAGTCACGACCATTACCAATCCAAATACCTTCACCATGTGAAATACCAGAAATCTTTATGATATCTGCAACTTTCTTAGGCATAATATCATTTAGCAATCCACGTACATAATCCGTACCAAATTCAGGAATACCAATTGTACCACTTCTAAGTTCATCGCTATCTTCACCTTTTAAATCTAAAACGTCTTTACTTGAGAAAAGTGAAATAACAGCTGGATCACTGAAAGGAATATCATCAACACTATCAAATGGGAAATCATCAGGATTGTAATGTACAAAGTCCATCAAACGTTTGATAACTGTTGGATCATCATGACCTAGAATATCAAGTTTTAATAATTGTTTTTCAAACTTGTGATAATCAAAATGTGTTGTTCTGATAGGTGTTGTCAAATCATCAGCAGCATATTGAATTGGAATCAAATCAGTGTATTCAATTGTATCTGGTACAACAACAATACCACCTGGATGTTGTCCAGTTGTACGTTTTGAACCAACCAATGCTTCAGCAATTCTTTTAACTTCAGCTTCTCTAATTGTTTCACCTTTTTCTTCATAATAGCTTTTTACAAAGCCATATGCTGTCTTATCTTTAACTGTACCTATTGTTCCAGCTCTAAATGCATTGTCATATCCAAAGACTTCTTGACAAAATGCATGAGCTCTTGGTTGATATTCACCTGAGAAATTAAGGTCAATATCAGGTACTTTAGCACCATGGAAGCCCAGGAATGTTTCAAATGGAATGTCAACACCATTTTTATTCATTAAAGATCCACAATGTGGACACATCATATCAGGTAAATCGTAACCAACGGAAACACTTCTTAGATTTTCTCTAACTTCATCTATCATCAAATCTTCATCGACACCTTTAAAGGCTGAGAAATGACAATTTGGACAAACATAGTGTGGTTTAAGAGGATTTACTTCAGTAATTCCCATCATTGTCGCAACAAAACTACTACCAACGGAACCACGACTTCCTACTAAGTATCCATGATCATTCGAGTTTTTAACAAGCATATGTGAAATATAATATACTGATGCATAACCATGATCAATAATATCACGAAGTTCATCATTTAAACGATTCTCAACATATTTAGGTAGTTCATCACCATAAGTAAGGTGAGCTTTATCAGTAGCTTTTTGACGTAGAGCTTCCTTCATTGAAGGTACACCATATTTAGCCATGAAATCATCACGTGGTGAGAACAATTGTGATGGGAATAATTCATATTCTTCACACATATCAGCTATTTTATTAGTATTTGTTACAACAATATCATATGCTATACTTGATGGTAAAAAGCTAAAGGCATCAAGCATTTCTTGGGTTGAGCGATAATACATGTTTGGCATATTTTCAATACGATACAAATCATGCATACCACCACCTGGTCTTGAAACACGTGTGAAAATCTTACGATATTTAGCATCCTCAGGATTTAATTGATGGACATCACCTGTTGCAACCACTATTTTACCAATTTCAGTTGCTGTTTCAACAATTAATTTAATTGTTGTTTTTATATTTTCAAGTGTTAATGGATTTCCACTTGCTTCAACAACATCAGAATAACAATCTAGAGGTTGAACTTCGATATAATCATAATATTCCATCTTCTCTTTTAATTCATCTAAGCACTTTTCAAAAGCTAAACGGAAGATTTCACCATTGCTACAACCACTACCAATCAATAAGCCTTCACGATTCTTATCAATAACAGATTTTAAGATTCTAGCTTCACGATAGAAATGAACAGTATGGCTGTCAGAAATAATCTTATAGAAGTTCTTTAAACCAACTTTATTGCGGACAAGAATATTAATATGACGTGGAATAATGTATTTATAAATATCTTCTTGATTAATTATTCCATTAATTTGATTATAATTCATAATGCGATGATCGTTTAAATCACCTAACATTTTCATAAAGACATTAGTTGTTGTTTGTGAGTCAGATAATGCTCTATGTTGTGTTTCTACTTCAACCTTCAACCCTTTAGCAACATCTTTTAAATTGAAACGTTTAAGGATATCACTATAAAAACCCCGTGCTAATTGTAAAGTATCAATACATGGATATGGTTTTTCATATAAGCCTAAACGACGCATGTTTTCATATAAGAATTCTGTATCGAATGTCGCATTATGTGCTACTAAAACGCACCCTTTAATAAACTCTAAGAACTTAGGTAAAACCTCATCAATTGTAGGTGCATCAAAAACATCATCATTTGTGATATTAGTTAGCTCAGTAATAACTGATGAAATGACTTCTTTTGGTTTAACAAAAGAAGAAAATGAATCAATAGGCATTCCTTTATAAACTTTAACAGCACCTATTTCAATGATTTCATTGAAATTAATACTAAAACCAGTTGTTTCAAAGTCAAAAACAACATAAGTCGCATCGTTTAAAGGAATATCTTCATCAGTTAAAGCAATCTTATAATGTGAATCATCGATATAATATCCTTCAACACCAGCAATTGGTTTGATATTTTCTTTTTTACAAAGTTCAAATAAATCAGGAAGCACATGGCAATTTGCATGATCCGTTACAGCAATCGCACTATGATGGAATATTTTAGCTTGTTCAACATATTTTTCAATATCAAGTACACTATCCAAAACTGACATTTTTGTATGTGCATGTAATTCAACTCTTTTTTGTGAAGATAAATCAGTACGCAATTGTAAATCAGTGGCTCCTAAAATCGTAATATCACTACACATAATAACAACATCATTTGAGTAGCTATCATATTGAATTGAACCTTTACAAGAAATATTAGCTTTCACATTAAGTGTTTCACGCATGAATTTATCATTATAATCATTTAAAAATTGTTTAATAATGATTGAATCTTTACCATTTGTAAGAGTACCTAAGAAAATATTATATTGACCAGCTTTTCTAATTTCTTTAGAAATCAATGTACCTTCTACTAATACTTTATCAGTACTCTTCAATTGTCTAAATTCTTGAACACCCATTGAACTTGATGGTAGTTCTTCAATTTCAACTTTAATAGCCGATGAAACACGTTTTTGTTTTAATTCTTTTTTGTTCTGCTCAAAACGATTGATTTCAACTAAGTTAGCAAGCTTTTCATATGCTCTTGAATCAGCTTGTTCTTCTTCGATAACTATTTGTCTTTTACGTAAATTATCATAGTCAATTTCATCTTCTTTAATATTGATCTTCCATTCAACAAAACCTAAACCTGTACTTTGAAAATATGGTTTAAAAATTTTAATTGCTGCTTCGACTAGTTCTTTATCATGAGAACTTGCAACTTTAAAAACAATTTCATTTTCATTGAATTCTTTCGAATAGCGATTTAAAGATATTAAAGAATGATTCTTTTGACTTAAAATTGCTAAAAAGCGATTAAAGTATTCATTTAAGATATTACCTGGGCAAAATTCATTTTCAAAAGAAAATGAAAATAAAACTTTACTAATTTTAACTTCATTAAGCAAGAAATTGCGGATTTTGCCACTGACACTAAACAAATCATCAGCTTCAACAATTTTAGATAATTTAATATAAAGATGCCAAATAGTATGATTTTCTGAAAGTTCAACATTTGTGATTTGACCATTGTCGATTATTTCATTAATATTAGTTGCACCGGAACTAAGTAATAACGAATACCATTTATTAGCATCATTAATCATAGGGATCTCCTTTTATTTTACAATGACGTATGCGTAATTACGCCATACACTATTAATTGTATCCATTGTATATTCAACTTCAACATTTTGAATATTAGGATCATTACAAATGAAAATAATACCTTCATCTGTAACTTTATAACCTTTACAAACTAGTAAATGTCCATTAGTATTATAATAACCTTGCATATTACCTTTTACACTTAAAGCAACAGGACCAATATTTGCTAGAGTATCCATCAAATCGTAAACACCACTAAATAAACCTAAATAAGCAAATTCACCCATTGCACCGGCAACAGCCACGTTATAACTCCAGTTACCAAATATCATATCACCATAATCATATACTAGCCAAGCCATATATTCATGTTCATATTGATAGCCCATATCTTTAAAATCATGACCATAATACTTTAGCATCATTGTCATTGATGTTGGACTACAAATACTACCACCAATACTTGGAACAATTCTTTGATATAATTTAGGTACATCGTATAAAACTGAATTTGGTAAATCAGGTTTTAATGTATCAGTTACATCAACATTGACTGTTGTATTAACAAGTCTTAATTTAACAGGTTCTTTATCGCTATCTTTTTTAAAGTAAATTTGATATTGAAAAGCATCAGCTTTTTTATCATTTAAAACAGAGATTGTATCTTCATCCATTTTAATTAAGCCATCTTTTGTTTTACCAGATTTACTCTTATTTTTATTGCCTAAACACCATTCACCATAAGTTACATAATCGCTCCATACGCCATTAACTCTTAGGCGGTATGTTAATTCGATGCTGCCAGTATCTTGAGTTGCGATAGCTGACCATGTTGCAACCAACACACTAAATGGTTCAGTAACATAAATAGGTGAAAGATATGTTGCTTCATCTTTAGTCATTGTCAAATATTCACCGCTAACTTCAAGATTTAACATAATACCATCTTGGAAATAATCAGCAGTATGTAAATAATTTAATTGCTTAGGTAAATCAATTGTTTGAACACTTTTAACCATAACGATAAACTCCTTGGATAAAGATTTATTAGCTAATTGTAAAGTCAAAGTAAGTTTGACTTCCGTTAATTCATCAGGTAATTGTTTAACTCCAACATTATCAATAATTTCAGGATTGCTCGAAGCCCAAGATAAAGAAATATTTTCATTTTGACAAGTATTTGGTAATTGATACTCATCATAAATAATATCAGGCAATGAGAAATGAGCCATTTCCATTTGTAAATATTCTAATTCGGAGTAAGCTAAAACAGTCACATGATATGTTTCAATCACTTCTTGAAGATCATATGAGAAAGTAATCTTAATTGTGACATCTTGATTTTTATCACTTCTTGTAACATTACCACGATAATCGATTGCTGAAAGATTATCAATATCCCAATAAAGATAAACGACTTTTCCTTGTACTTCGATATAATCAACAATGTCAATATCATCATCGACTACATCAGGTAATACAAATTGTGAAATAGCATCTTGAATTACGGTATCTTGACCATCAGTTGTTGATTGGCTTGCACAAGATGATAGAAAACATAGAATTAAAAAGAATAAAAAGACTTTTATAACCTTTTCTTTCATACAATCCTCCCTCGTTATGATTAGCATATATCTTGACTAAAAACGCGTTTTGTAGTAAAATATTTATGCTTTTATGATGGCTCTGTAGCCAAGCGGTAAGGCGTGGGTCTGCAACACCCTGATCATCGGTTCAAATCCGATCGGAGCCTCCATTATAAATGAAGTTTAGATCTAACATTAAATGTTAGGTCTTTTTTTGTTATTGGATCAGTTAAATTTATTGTTGCACATTGTAACATCAAATCTTGACCATCATTCTTTCCATATATTGTATCACCAACAACAGGATGATTAATATACGCCATATGAACACGAATTTGATGTGTACGCCCTGTAACTAATTTTATCTTTAAAAGCGAATATAAGTCATTACAATCAACCATTTGATAAATTGTAATGGCTTTTTTTCCCTTTTGATAAACTATCATTTTATTATTGACATGACGATCTTTTCCAAGTGGAAGATTTATCGTGTCTTCTTTTTTTGTTTTGCCATAGCAAATAGCAGAATAATATTTTTCAATCAAATTATTTTCTAAATCATTAGATAGTTTTGCAAGTGATAGCGGGTCTTTAACATAAACCATGACACCTGTTGTATCTTTATCTAAGCGATAGAGGTGTCTTGGAATACCAAGATAACCTCTACTTGTTAAATAGTAAGCAACTCTTTTATCTAATGTATCTAAATCATCACCATGAATAATGATTCCCTGAGGTTTATCAACGACTAAGAGCTCGTTATTTTCAAATAAAACATCAAGTGGTTTATCGATACCTTCAACTATTGTTTCATTAAAAACATCTGAAATAATTAATTCGTCATTTTCTTTTAAAGTATCAATTAATTGACCATTAACTAGATATTTCTTTTCATTAATAATTCGATTAATTTTAGAATTGGCAATTTCAAAAGAAGCAAGAAAATCTCTTATTGTATAACCATCATATGCTTTTGAAATAATATATTTATACATTTTAACCAATTGTACCTGGCTTTTCTCCTTCTTCAGTTTCATTGTATTCATTTATTGGTTTAGTTTCAACTTCCTGAATTTCAATAGGTTCATCATCTTTCTTCGCATTTTGTTGTTGAAGATTTTTAGCCTTACGTCCCATATTATTGATAATTAATACACAAGTTAAGTAGAATACCGCATTCACAATGAAAGCAAATCTTGCGATAATAGTGTAAGGAATAAATAAACCAACGATAGAAGTAATGATTGCTGGAAGAATCATTGATGTTGCAGCAATAGCATAATACTCTTTGAAACGTGTAAGTTCACCATTTTTATGTAATAATAACCACATAACAAAAACCCATAAAAGTGGAAGTACAACATTGAAGAATACACTTAAAATATAACTAGTTGTTTTAATACTTGTGACACAAGTCGAAATAACAGTATCAGCATATTCATTTAAAGGATTTAGTTCTCTTAAATCTAAAACATTGATACCTAATTCTTCAAGTTCTAGATATGAATACATACCAATATTAGTTTGTTTACCATTAGTAAAAATCTTATTGATATTTTGTTGATAAATTTTTACTTCTTCTTCCTTTTCATTTAGTCTTGTTTTATAGATGATATTGCCATTAACATCTTTTCTAATATTGCCATCTTCATCTAATTCTGTTTGATAAAGTGACCAATTACCTTCATTTTCCCATGTAGGCACTTGTAGATAATGATAATCTTCAATATTATCAGATGTTGCAGATTGATAATTCAAAGTATAACCATGATTAAAAATATAGTAGAAAATTTGATTAGTATAAATTACTAGAATATCTTGTGATTTTAAAGTATGTCCTTCATATGGAATCTCCGATAGATAAGCATCTAAATCAAAAACACTGCTATCTAATTCATCATTTCTTGTTTTATCAATTTGATACACTACTGTTAAATTAATTGTTTTATCATTTGGTGTTTTGAAAGTTAATTGACGAACTTTACTTTTCCCTTCTTCAGATGCTGAATCAACATATTTTATTGAATTATCAGCTTTTAATTCAAAAACAGCTAAATCTTTTTCACCAACTAATTCAGCATTCAAATTATCTTCAAAGCAATAGCATTCTGTTAAATATCTTTCTTTGACGATTTTTGTTACTGTTAAAGAAGGAATCCCAGCTATCATAATAGCACAAGCAAGAAAGATAAGAATTGAAATAAACACATTCATATCGCGATGTGTTTCCATCTTATTGGGTGCTATAAAGCTTAATATAAAATTAAAAAACTTTTTCATTTAATTTATAATCTCCAATCTATAATTTAATTGCAAGTAAAATATTATTGTCATGATATTTCACAATATCATTTTGTTTAACACAAATAATTACTAACTTAAAAATGCTACTTAAATATTTCATTAATCGAAGTGCTTCTTCTTCATTCTTTTGAAAAAGTTCTTCATATTCATCTAAATCAATAAAGAGACCTTCAAAAGATGTGTATTTCAAGCACTTTAATAGTCCCATCTTTAATGAAACATAAAGATTTACTTTACAATCTTTAAGATACTTTTGTAAAATCAGTATTGAATCTTCACTTTCAACTACAAAAGACGTCTTAAAATCAGCTAAATCTTTAACAATATTAAGAGCTTTAATAAATGGTTTTTGTTCATTGACAAGTAAATCATCAGATATAAATACTAACGTATCAGTATTTAAATCATCTCTTCTTAATTTAAGTAGAGCATTCAATGTTTTAATTTTGTTATCTTTTAAATAATATTTTGCATCATGTATGTCTTTTAATAAAACTTTTTCATTAGACATCGTTAATGAATTAAAAAGTTTGATTTCTTTAATTTTCGTTGATTGATATTTATTAATTACTTCATCTCTATTTAATTTGATTTTTTGATCTAAATAGATGCGGAAATCATTTGGTTTAAAGATATCATCATCTAGTGGATCAAGTGTTAATAGATATTCAGCTAAATCAAACAAATTGTATGTAAATGAAATATCATTTTTACGAATAATTATTGGATTAAAATCAATAAATAATAAGAAATCTTTCTTTTTAATCATTTGTTCAAAGATAATTATGAAGCCTTGGCTATGACAGTCAAATATTTTATATTCACCAAATTTAGCATCTAAACTATCAATTAATGCATTAACTTTATCTAAAAAAGCTAGCTCATCTAAATGAAAATTCTTTAAGTAGACAATTGAATAATCGCTATAATTATAATTTGTTATTTCTTGTAGAGCATAAATAGGACTTTTATCAATATGCTTATAAACAATTAAAGGCATATTTTGATAAGTTAATTCTTGTGTAATAAAAAGTTGATGCTTAAATGTTGTAAAGTTATTAGTAAATTGTTCTTTTTTTACTAAATCAGCTAGACTTTTTGATAAGAAATAGCTATTATCCTTTTCTAAACTAAAATAATCACTTAAAGCTATTTCTTTTATTTCGTTTAAGATTTTCTCATCAATTGCTTGTCTTAATTCACCAATAAAACTTAATACTGTTTTATCTTGAAATTGCCATTGATAATTATAGTTAGCATAAACAAAGAATGCGGCAGTTAACGATGTTTCATTATAAATTGGTAAAACATTTAAATATCTATACATGTTTTCATCCATTGTTTTACCATTAAATAAATCAGTATAGTTTAAATAATCTTTTAAATCAAAGGTTTGAAGAGTGTCACAATTTAATAATAAATTAAAAACAGAGTTATTTAAATCATTAAAAGATATTTCTTTTTGAAAAACTTTATCTTGTTTTACTTGGATGATTGTTAAATCATCATTTTTAGTTATAAAATTCAAAAGGTTAGGTTGCTTTTTATCTTTAAATAAAACGATTTGGAAGTTTTGATAATTATATTCTGAATATTTCATTAAAAATGAAAATATTACTTCACGAAGTGACTTCATAGTTCAATATTAATAGTAACTGGACCATCACATAAAATGTCTAATTCCATGTGTTCACCAAAGCTACCACCAAATGTTGGAATATGATATTCAGAATTTAAAATATCGTTGAAAGCTAAATATAATTCATTAGCTTTTGTTTTTTCCATTGACAAAACAAATGATGGTCTATTACCTTTAATAGCATCACCATATAATGTAAATTGTGAAATTGATAATATTTCACCTTTTACATCTTGAATACTTAAATTCATTTTGTCATCTTGGTCATTAAAGATTCTTAAATTAGCAACTTTATGAGCCATCTTCTTTACATTATCTAAAGTATCAGTATGTGTGAAACTAACGAGAATCATATATCCATATTTAATTTCACTAACAACTTTCGAATTAGTAATGCATTTAGCTCTTTTAACTCTTTGAATTGTGACACGCATAACTATCTACCTATTTTATTACTCTTTCGATTGAAAGGATTTCTTTTAAATTTCCTAAAACAACAATTACATGATTTAATTCTTCAAGACTGTGAACTTGAAGTTTAAATCTTGTAACGCATTCGTTCGCATCATTTTTCTTTGAAGTAACTGATGCGATAATAGCATTTGTCGTATTGATAACATTAATCATTTCAGCAACCAAGTTACGTTTATCAAATGCTACAATTTTTAAAGTTGTATCATAGTGATAAGTGGTTAAACCTTCACCCCAACTAATACTAATAGTTCGATCATTGCCTTGGCAATTAGGGCAATCACTACGATGAACAACAATACCTTTGCCTTTAACAACTAAACCAATAATATCATCACCTAAAACAGGTTGACAACAATTGGCTAGTTTAATTTGTACTCTTTCTAAACCGTCAACAACGATACCATGGGAATCAACTTGACGACGGACTCTTCTTTGACTTGTTTCTTCACTATATAACTTAAGTGCTGCTTCATCATCAAGCTTAGCATCGCTTAAACCACAGATTTTATTTAAAACACTAATTGGGCTATAATTTAATTGCCCAATATGGAAGTATAAATCTTCCATCGAGTGAATATTATTATTGCTGTAAAAATCATTAGCAAGTTTATCAGTAAGTTCAGGAACGGGATATTCAAATGTTTGAATAGCTTTTTCAAGAGCTTCACGACCTTGCGCAACTAAATCTTCGCGATTCTTCTTGTTAATAAATGATTTAATCTTATGACGAGCATGACTTGATTTACAATGCTTAAGCCATTCTTTCGTAGGTCCAGGACAGCTCTTATTTGTTTTAATTTCAACAACATCAGCTGTTTTTAGCTTATAAGAAAGGGGAACAATCTTACCATTGACGATTGCACCTACGCATTGATCACCTACTCTTGAGTGAATGCGATACGCAAAGTCTAGTGGCATGGAACCTGCAGGTAAATCAATAACTTGTCCTTTTGGTGTGAAAACATAAACTTTTTCACTGAATAAATCACCAATCAAGTTATCCACAGGGTCTTGATCACCTTTACTCATCTCAACATATGTTGTTAAATCCTTAAACCATTTAAGTTTATTTGTTATTTCAAGTTGTTCTTTTTCAGGAGAATAATTGTTTCCTTCTTTATATGCCCAGTGTGCAGCAACACCCAGTTCAGCAATTTCATCCATTTCAGGAGTTCTAATTTGAATTTCAAAAATCTTACCTTCAATACCAACAACAGTCGTATGTAATGATTGGTACATATTGGCTTTTGGAACGGCAATATAATCTTTGAAACGCATTGGAATTGGTGTCCATTCACTATGAATGATACCTAAAACTGAATAGCATTCTGAAACACTAGCAACAATAACTCTTAAAGCAAGTAAATCGTAAATTTCATCAATTGTTTTATTTTTTGTGATAATCTTTTTATAAATCGAATAAATGTTTTTAATTCTTCCTTTAATTGAGAAGTCATGGATATTATGTTCTTTAAGAAGTTTTTCCATACACTCCTGCATTTTCAAGATGTCATCTTCACGTTCACTCTTTTTATCGTTGATTGCTTTTGTTATTTCAATATATTCTTCTGGATGAATATATTTTAAACTTAAGTCTTCAAGCTCAGCTTTAATACGATACATACCTAGTCGATGGGCAAGTGGTGCATAAAGATCAAGTGTTTCTTTAGCAATACGTAATCGTTTTTCATTATCTTGATGAAATTGTAGTGTTCGCATGTTGTGAAGTCTATCACAAATCTTAACTAAAATAACACGAATATCATTAGCCATTGCGAGCAAGATCTTTTGATGATCAACCGCAAGGGCTTTTTCTTCGGTTAAATATTTTAATTTTGAAATCTTTGTAACACCATCAACTATTTTAGTTACATCTTCGCCAACAATACTCGTCATTTCTTCTTTCGACATTTGAGTATCTTCTAAAACATCATGAAGTAGTGCAGCAGCAATTGTTGCTGGACCCGTATGAAGAGTTGTTAGAATGTATGCAACTTCAACAGGATGTTGGATATAAGGATCACCTGATTTACGAAATTGTCCTTCATGCATTTTGGAAGCAACTTCATAAGCTTTCATCACAACATCAAGATTATCTTCTTTAATATAGGTTTTGGCTTCATTAATGACGTCATCTATTGTATGTTTTGCTAGTTCTGCCATTGTTTTGCCCTCCTAACTTTAATAAATTAAAATTAAATTATAAATAAATTCTATTCAAATTCCTTGTATTTTAATAATGTTAAAACATCATATTTTTGGAATTTTTCTCGTGCCTTTAAGTCTTCAAGTTCTATCACAAATGCGATACCAACAACAATACCACCTAATTTTTCAATTAATTTAACAGTAGCTTCTATTGTTCCACCTGTTGCTAAAAGATCATCGATAATAACAACCTTTTGACCAGGTTTGACAGCATCTTTATGCATACATAATGTATTTTGACCATATTCAAGAGAATATGATTCGCTGATTGTTTCACGAGGTAATTTATTCGGTTTTCTTACAGGAACAAACCCAATACCTAATTCAGTTGAAACAGGACAACCAAAAATGAAGCCACGTGATTCAGGACCACAAATTAAATCAGCACCACGTTGTTTTGCGAAAAGTGCAAACTCATGGCATGCTGCTTTAAATGCTTCTCCATCATTAATTAAAGGTGTAACGTCTCTAAATAAAATCCCTTTAATAGGGAAATCTGGTATACTTGCAATATATTTTGAAAAATCCATAAAAACCTCCGATAATATAACATCTTATTATATCACTTTTAGAGATTTTTTTAAATAATAATAATTATTTTTTTCAGATGTAAAAAAATAGCTAGTCGTTATGACTAGCTATCTTTTCAATTGATTTAGTTGCGATAATATCAACACCTAAATCTAAAATATTATGAACTATAACATCACCAATATTAACAGGTGCTTTAACTTCATGTTTTTTAATTTCTTCAACAACTTGAAAAATCATATTTTTAGGAACTGCTTCGCTTGATGCAACAGAAAGACGTGAGATTTCACCATCAACAACGTTAACTGTTGTTGTAATCATTCTTTTAGGATTTGTCAATTCATTAATAGCGTATACTTTTCCTCTTGGACAGAAATTACCTGTTACGTTCATTTCATTATCAACTTTAAGATGACATCCTCTAGGACATGAAATACAAATCAACTCAGTCATCGCACACCTCCAAACTTATATCACCACTTGACTTAAGCAAACTCTTATCAAATACGATATTTTCCATTTCCGATGGAACCATATAAGGACGTTTAAATGTTTTAACTACTTCTTCGCCTTGAAGAACTTTAATCATACAATTCTTATGTGGTGCACTACATCTAAAATATAAACTTATTTTTTCAATATTATCTAAATTAAGCATTGAAGGTAAAACATAACCAACACCATTTGCTGCATTAACATTGATATTAGCGTTAGAATTTAGTTCACCTTTTAGGAATTTTGCAGCAAAGTATCCAGCTTTAGATCCTTCATTAGAAACATTGTCAACGACATCGTGGACATGAAGTGAATTACCACATGCAAAAATTGCTGGATTAGAAGTTTGATAACTTTCATTAACAATTGGACCTTTAGTTCTTGGATGCATTTTAACACCAAGGTTTTCAAGTAATGGATTAGAAGGAATTAAACCTACTGATAAAAGTAATGTATCACATTCAAATTCCATTTCAGTTCCTTCGATGTAATTAAACTTATCATCAACCTTACATATTACAATTTTTTCTAAGCGTTTATTTCCTACTATTTTCTTAACAGTATGACTTAGATAAAGAGGAATATTATAGTCATTTAGACATTGAACAATATTACGATTTAAGCCATTAGAGTATGGCATGATTTCAGCAACACCTAATAC
>DBWT01000040.1:0-182 GCA_002309035.1 Caryophanales bacterium UBA1231
AGTGCCCTTGTCAACTTTTTGAAGTTCAATTTCTTCCATTTTCCTACCTCTCGTGTTTATCAAATTCTAATTTATCTAACATTATTATACCACAATCTCATCTATATTTCTACCATTATCCCTTATTGGTTCGAGTCCCATAAGAACCTAACATTCGAAACCCGTAAGTTAATAGTTCGAGT
>DBWT01000040.1:231-39741 GCA_002309035.1 Caryophanales bacterium UBA1231
TATTCTAACCATAATTGGCTAAAATACCCTATAAAAATAAAAAACAGATCCTCTTTTCAGAAGACCTATAGATTTCAGAAAATGGGGCGAATATAGGGACTCGAACCCTAGCATAACGGAGCCACAATCCGCCGTGTTAACCACTTCACCATATTCGCCATAAAGATGTAAATAACAACTGGCAGGGGATGCAAGAATCGAACTCGCATTGACGGTTTTGGAGACCGGTGTACTACCGTTGTACGAATCCCCTAAGGTCGCTTTTACATTTTATCAAATTATTGATGCTTTTGCAAACAAATTATTACTTTTCTGTGTGTTTAGCATAACGTGCTCTAACGAAACCTAAAGCAACAGTGCAAATCAATCCACATCCAGATAAAACCCATTTTAAGATTGATAACCATGAAGATTTAACACCTGGTTGGAAACAGAATAAAATAAGAAGTAATAGTGATAAAGCAAATGCAATAAATAACATCAAATCACCAACATTGATGTTTTCACTTTTTATATTTCTGAAGAACATTATTAATCCAAAAGCCACTAATAATATACCAACTATTAATAAAGTGAAAAACCAACCTTTATGATTTTGAATCAAACTAGTAATTCCATCATTTCTTTCAATTGAAATTAAAATAACATATGAAAGAGATATAACAATTAATGGAGTTAAGATTCCGTAAACAGCAAAAATATTGCCTAAATATTTACCTAATTTTTTCATAATAACCTCTCAAAATAATTTTAAGAACATAAATAATCTAAATGCTATTATATAATACCACAAATCATTAAAACTGTCAAATAATATCCACCTTTAAAATGATTAGAATAGTCCTAGATGCTCATCATTATCTTTTTGTGATTTTTGTTCACGTGCTTTATTTTCATTGTAAAGATTGACTAAGATACTAGTAATCAAAGCAAAAACAATAATACCATAAATACCAACAATTACAGATATCAATCTACCTGCAGGTGTTACTACTGTTAGATCACCTAATCCAATTGTTGTCATAAGCATATAACAATACCAAAGTCCATCACCAAAATTAGTAATACCTATCTCAAAGATAGGTAATAATATCGATGCACCTACTGTTACAACAAACAATCAAGCAATAATTTCAAGTGTATGTGATTTTAAGATTATTTGACCAAGTGAATTTTTTCCATTGAAGTTCTTCAAGGAAGCGATAATTCCAACAATACCTTGAATTAAGAATAGTGTTTCATAGATAACAACATGTGTTTGCATTGAATGTGCAAATTCAATTATCAATTCTACAAGCAATATTACATAAGCGACAATATTTAAAATGTTCACAATAAGTTGTTGTTTATCTTTTCTGTTAATGATAAGTGCATAAGTGCATTCACCAATTTCAATAACAGTATGGATAATCATAACGATTGCAATCATTTCTTTTTGCTTATCAGTCATGATAAAAATCAATACACCCAAAACTATGCTCATTACAGAATTGACAAAGCGACTAACTTTTTCCAATTTTCTTTCAGCTTTAATGCCTTTAATGAAAAAAGAGATTGCACGAGCTAACAACATACCAATAATCATATATGGAAGTATATTAGCAACCTTGTCAGGTATTGCAATAAAAATAATACCAAACACAATAAAAATAAAGCATATATACGATTGGTGCTGTTAAGTGATTTTCCAATTTTATTCTTTCTATTATTTTTCATTTTAAAATCTTCAATTATTAATGATGACTAATTAATAAAATATACTAGATATAATTATATCATAAAACAAAAGATTGTACCATAATGTGACTAATAAAAAGTATAATTTTTAATCTCATTGAATACAATCTGCTTTGTCTTCAAAATTGAAGGTGTTCTACTTTTGTTTATTTCTAAATACTCAAATTAAAAAAAGATGACACTTTTTTTGTATCATCTTTAATTATTCAATATGGTGATCGATACGAGATTNNNGCGTGAAAGGCATGTGAGTTAAACCACTTCTCCAATCGACCACAAATGGCGGAGCAGAAGGGATTTGAACCCTTGCGCCAGTTTCCCAGCCTATGCCCTTAGCAGGGGCACCTCTTCGGCCTCTTGAGTACTGCTCCATTGCTTAATTATTTTACTACAAATCGCATTATTTGTCAAATAAAATAATATTTGATTAGTATATAAAAATAGGCGATTAATTATTCGCCTATTTTTCCATTGCTTCAACTAATGCGTTACAAATTTTAGAAGAAGTATTATATTTAGTGCTTACTGTTCCACTTGAAACGATGAACATATATGGAAGGTTTTCAACACTTTCTACATCACTAACAATCGCTTTGACACTTTCTGCACTTTCTTTTGTATAATCAATAACATAAAGAGAATTTAATGATTCATTCTTCTTTTGTGCTTGATAGTATTCAATTAATACAGATTTAATATTCTCATTGTCTGTATCGTTTGGATCATAAATTAGTACATAATATTTGCTGTCTTTCTCTTTTGTTAGACATTGAGAGATTGTTGTGTCTGGAAGTTGTGATATTTTTTTAACACCAAATGGGTTAAATATTTCAATTAAAACAACTGCTGTTAATGCAAGAAGAATTACAGCAAGTGAAATAATAAAAATAGTATTAATTAATTTTTCATTTTTATTCATTGTAATTACCTCATTTTGATAGTTCTTCTAATATTGATGATTTAGTATCAAAAACATTTATGATTCTATTGCTTCTTACCTTTAACATAACTGGTGATGTACATACTTTAACATCTTGATAATTTGTTGAACCGATAAGTGATGAATAATCATCTTCACCTTCAGCACATTTCTTTGTAAGTCCATCATAGTTTTCTTTTTCACTTCGATTGATTACATATAGATTAGGTTTGTTTTTATCTTTTCTTGCTGCTTTGGCATAATCAAAGACATCTTCTTCAATCATATGACATATATCACAAGTGTTCATATAAATAAAAACATAATATGTTCCATCTAGTGATAACATCTGTTCATATTTAACAGATTTAATTCTTTTGAATGATTTTTCACAACCAGTTACGAAAAATAAAAGTAAGATAACAATTAATAAATATATTGATTTATAAATAAAAGATTTATTTTTAATCATCATCAATCACCTTATTTATTATATCATTTACTAATTTTTTTAGCAAATAAATATTATTTCTTTGTTGACATTCTTTCATAATAATCCATGATTTCGCTCATACAGTGGCTAATGCCAGATTTTGATAAGTGTTTTCCTAAAACTTTATCAGAGTACTCGCTTAGCTCTTGAAGAGTTGAGTCTGGATATGCTTCTCTTAAATGCATAGCGTCTTGTAGGCGTTGTGACATTTTTTTATTAAGCTCTGTGTCTTTTAAATATTTGATTGCTTTTAATTGATTTTGACAATATTCTAGTGAACGTTTATAGTTTGCGATATCACAATTCATTGCTCGATTAACTGAATTATTCATATCACGCATAATACGATAATCTTCAAATTGTAATACACCTGAATCAGCACCCATGAAACGAAGGGCATCACTAATATGTTCACTTCTTTTAATGTATAGTAAAAACTGATTTAATTTTGCAATCACAGAGCATTTAATATTGGCTTTTTGAAAAAAGGAAGATAGGATTTCTGCAACTTCTGATTGTTTACAAAGGATTTCATAGTGATAGCTACTTTTACGTGGATCACTAATTGAACCTTTAGAAACAAAGCATCCAGCAGTAAAGGCTTTTTCACAAGCTGTATTTTGAAAGAATGGATCTGAAATGGTTATTGTATGAAATGGATAAAGTTTAAAATCATCAATTATTTGTTGAACATTATCTTGAATATTAATTATATATATTCTTCTTTTATTGATATTTGTTCGGTCTAAATAATATGTTTCTAAATTAATTTCATATTTCTTTTTAAAATATGGAACTAAGAAACGAATTAAGCTTGGCATGAAAGAACTAATTCTTAAAGACATTGCTGAATCTTTAAAGCTTATTTCAACATTACCTTGCATTACTCCCGCAACAAAAGCGTCAAGTTCTGCAGGTTTGAATTCATTACCTAGTATTTCTTTTTTAACTTCGGTTGCGAAAGACATATAGACCTCCTATCTCAATAATTTAGCAGTAACATAAGCGCCATCGCCAACTGCTGTTGCAACTTGTTTAACGTCTTTGGTATTAACATCACCAATGGCGTATAAACCTTTTATTTTTGTTTCTAAATTAGCATCGACTTGTATTAAGTTATGTTCATCACAAATGTCTAAGTCATGAACAAATTTTGTTCCGGGAATGTAACCATTAAACAAGAAAGCAAAATCAACATTGATTTCTTTTTCTTCATTACCATCTTTTAAAAGAACAGAATCAAGTTTAAATAATCCTTTAAATTTTATGATTTCTGTATCTTTTAAAACTTCGATATTTGGTTCTAATTCTAAATTGTTTAAACTAGTAATCAAATATACTTTTTCCGCAAGCGTTGCTAAATAGTTAATTTCTTTAATTGCTTTTATGCCATTTGCGAGACACAATACTGTTTTACCCTTAACAAGTGGTGCATCACACAAAGCACAATAGCTAATTCCCCTGCCAATGAATTTTTCTTCATCGGTATTTGGAAGTGGTTTGTTAACAAATCCACTCGCAAGAATGACGTTTGTTGATGTTAAAACATCTTGTTTTGTTTGAACAATGAATTGTTCTTCTTTTTTAACAGATACAACTTCATCTAAAATAAAATCTATTTTGGAAAAGTCTATCATGCTAAACATTGCTTCAGCAATATCTGCTCCACTACCTTTTAAACCAGCATAGTTTGTGATGTATGCTGCTTGAAGCATTCTACCACCAGGTGCATTTCTTTCAACTAAGGCGATTTTCAAATTTGATCTTTGTAGATAGATGGCTGCTGACATTCCGGCAGGACCAGCACCAATAATTATGATATCATAGTTTTTCATAATTATTCACCACATTGAGTAAATCACTTGGGAAGTCGATTATGTAATCAGCTTGGTTATTGATGAATTCTTCTCTTGTTGTCATGCACCATAAAACACCAACAGATCTGATTTTAGGGAAGCCTTCTTTAGCGTTATTTACTGCTTGAATATCGTATTTAGAATCACCAACAATCAACGCTTTATCTAAGAAATGATCTTCGATTACTTGATAAATACCATTAGGAGCTGGTTTAACCTCGGTTAGTTTTTCAGCGCCATATATTTCATCGATTAAATCTTTGATGCCAGATACTTCTAAACCTTCTTCAATTGCAGATGTAATTTTATTAGATAAAATACAAATGATATATCCTTTTTCTTTTAAGACTTCTAGTGTTTCTTTAATACCAGGATATGCTGAAACATAATCTTTTTGATACAATGTACATAATTCACGATAACGCTTTAAGACACCTTCAAGTTCATCTTCTGATACGTATTTTCTAAATGAATCATCCACAAGTGGACCAAAGAAAGCATGAATTTCATCCATTGTATATTTATAATCAGGAATCATTTCATCAAATACTTGAGCAGTAGCTTTTTCGATTAATTTGAAAGTATTTAGAATTGTTCCATCACAATCGAAAATAATAAGTTTTGGTGTTTGTTTTTCAATAAGATTATTTTGAACTTTCTTTTCTTTTGTCTTAGGACCATATCCTTCTTTCCAAAGAGTTCCACCTTCATATAAGAATTCCTTGCAGGAAACTAAATGGAATTTAAAGACTCTTCGTAAGATGAAGATTAAAACACCAACGATAACAAATGCGATTGAAGTTACAATTGCTGTTTTAAATGTATGACCAAATAATTCAAATGTTAGTGGGTCTTGTCTTAAAAGTTCGATAAAGAATCTAATAATACCATATCCCACTAAATACATTGAAATGCCATCACCAACATATAGTTTCTTAATGTGTTTTCTTAGAATAATATATGTTGTTGCACAAACAAGATTAGCACAGCCTTCATAGAAAAATGTTGGATGATAATATCCCACAATTGGAACATATTCGCTAATATACATATTATTAATAACAAAATTTGGTACTAATAAATGTCTTAATGCTTCTCTTTGCGCAATCAATTGTGCATCAGTTAGTGGACCTTCAGTATAACCTAAAACTAATGGACCATATGCTTCTTGATTAAAGAAGTTACCCCATCTACCTACTACTTGTGCAAGCATGAAAACAGGTAGAACAATTTCCACTAATTCGATTAATTTCAAATGATAATGAAGGCAGAAGAAAAACAAAAAGATTAAAGCTCCATAAATACCACCATGAATAGCAAGACCACCTTCAGCTGGATTGATGATTTGAATCACTACTTTGAAAAAGTTTTGATCAAAATCAATAAAATCATGGTTAAAAATAACATAGTATATTCTAGCTCCTAAAACACCAGAAATAATACCGATTGTAACACCAGTTAATGTTGTGTCTAAATCGAGCTTTGTTGGTTTTAAAAAGCGTTGATAACCATAAACTGAAAGAAGCGATGCTCCTCCTACAACACATATAGCATACCATCTAATTTGAATATTTCCGATGGAAAAAAGTTCTTTACTTAATGCTTTAGGAACTGTATGTGTTGTGCCTTTATAATGATATGTTAATGAAAGAATAACATATACAACAAAAAGAATCGCTAAAGCAATTAATATACTATATAATACTTTCTTTTTGGTTGGAAGTTGTTTAATTTTTTCTAACATAAAGACCTCCTATCTAAATTTACGAATTGTTCTTAAAATTAAAGTCTTAGAAATACCAACAATTAGTGAAACAATAAATATACTATATATATGATTCAAACCTAAATTTGGCATGAAAAACGCTGGAACAATTATATATATCATTAACAAAACGCTAAGAATAATATTATTGAAAAGGAATACAATTCTTTTTCTAAATAAATATATAATAAGTGAACTAACTAAATATAAAACACTAGGTATAGCAAGATAAATGAATAACCACAAATATGATGGATTATTGAAAACATTAAATAGATTAACAAAACCGAATAACGCTATAAAAATTAAAACTGTTTCAATTAGTGTTTTAATTATCCAAGCTTTAAAGAAGTTACCATTTGGCGCTTTTTTGATTTTGATATCTTTCATATCAATTTCTTCACCTGTAACATCTTCTAATTGTTTAATAAAATCTAATAATTCATCATCTTGTTTTTCTTTTTCTTCTTCGTTGTTTGGCTTCAAATCATCGTTATGATTCATGTTGCTCACCTAAAACTTTCTTTAAAAATTGTCCTGTATATGACTTTTCACATTGTGCAACTTCTTCTGGAGTTCCCGTTGTCACAATTTCTCCACCTTTGTTTCCACCATCAGGACCTAAATCAATGATATAATCTGCTACTTTAATGACGTCTAAATTGTGTTCAATAACTAAGACGGTACCACCGCCATCGATTAAAGCATCTAAAACGTTGATAAGTTTTGAAATATCATGGGTGTGTAAACCAGTTGTTGGTTCATCAAGTATATATATACTACCTGGTGTAACTTTCTTGTATAGTTCAGAAGCAAGTTTTACTCTTTGTGCTTCACCACCAGAAAGGGTAGTTGAAGATTGACCTAGCTTCAAGTAGCCTAAGCCTACTTGAACTAATGTTTCAAGACGTTGTTTAATGCCTGGAATACTATCAAAAAATTGATATGCATCTTCAATTGTCATATCTAAAACATCAGCAATCGTTTTGTCTTTATATTTTACTTCCAATGTTTCACGATTGTATCTTTTACCATGACATTCAGAACATGTAATGAAAACATCAGGTAAGAAGTGCATTGCGATTCTAATAACACCATCACCTTGACATGTTTCACATCTTCCACCTTTAACATTGAAAGAGAAACGTCCTTTGTTGTAACCACGAATCTTTGCTTCTTTTGTTTCAGCAAATAAATCCCTAATTAAATCAAAGACACCAGTATATGTTGCTGGATTTGATCTTGGTGTTCTTCCAATTGGTGATTGGTCAATAATAATACATTTATCTAAATTTTCAATACCTAAAACATCATCAACAGCACCAGTTTGGATACGGCTATGATAAAGTTTCTTGGAAATAGTTTTCGCTAAAATATCATTTACTAATGTTGATTTACCACTACCTGAAACACCTGTAACACAAATGAATTTATTAAGTGGTATATCGATATTGATATTCTTTAAGTTGTGTTCTTTTGCACCAATAACATTAATAAATTTACCATTTCCTTCTCGACGATGTTTTGGAACAGGAATAAACTTTCTTTTGAAAAGATAATCACTTGTAATAGAATCCTTAAACTGTTCAAATTCTTCGGGTTTTCCTTGGGCAACTACTTCTCCACCATGAACACCTGCTCCAGGACCAATATCAACTAAATAATCAGATTGTTTCATTATCTCTTCATCATGCTCAACAACAATTAATGTGTTACCTAAATCACGCATAACCTTTAATGCTTCAATTAATTTTTGATTATCTTTTTGATGTAAACCAATTGATGGTTCATCTAAAACATATAAAACACCTGTTAAGTGTGAGCCAATTTGTGTGGCTAGACGAATTCTTTGTGCTTCACCACCAGAAAGTGTTGAGGCTCTTCTTGATAGTGTTAAATATTCAAGACCAACAGTTTTTAAGAAAGAAAGTCTTTCTTTTATTTCTTTGAGAATTAATCTTGCAATTTTCTCTTCTGTTTCATTTAATTTAAGATTATTGATGAAATCAAGGGCTTCAATAATGCTAAAATTAGTAAAATCATAGATGTTTACATCATTAATGTATACTGAAAGAATCATATCAGATAATCTTTTACCATGACATTTAGGACATTCTTTTTCTGTTAAATATGATGCATAATAGTCTCTAGCAAAAGATGATTGTGTTTCTTCATAACGTCTTTCAATTAAATTAACTAAACCTTCAATTGGTTTATTGCGTTTCATGATTGTGCCAGTCGTTGTATGGATTTCATATTTAATTGGTTCTTTTGAACCATGAAGAATAACATCTTTTTGTAAATCAGTTAAATCTTTATATGGTGTAAAAATATCAATACCATAGTAATCAAATAAACTTTTATATTGTTGCCATTCAATGTTTTCGGTAAAAACGATATTTTTTAAATATCTAATTGCTCCTTCAGCAATAGATAGTGAATCATTAGTCACTAGTAAATCTTCATCTAATGTTGAAATTGAACCAATACCTTTACATTCAGGACATGCTCCAAGTGGAGAATTGAATGAAAACATTGCTGGTTCAAGCTTTGGTACAGTGAAGTCACAATATGGGCATGAGTAATGTTCACTGAAAAGCATCTTTTCATCATCTACTACTGCATATAGTTTTCCATTTGAATGTTCTGCAGCAATCTCAACAGCTTCATAAATACGACTTCTGTTTTCATCTTTAATTCTTAAACGATCAATTATTACATAAATATTGTGTTTTTTGTTTTTATCGAGATTTATTTCATCATCTAAATCATAGAATTCATCATCAATTTGAACTTTATTATATCCATCTTTTCTTAACAAATCAAAGGTTTTTTCAAACGTTCCTTTTTGGTTTTCAGCAACAATTCCTAAAATAGTAAGCTTCGAATCTTGGGGATATTGAAATAAACGATTAACCATTTGTTCATATGTTTGTGAATATATTTCAATTCCATGTACTGGGCATTTCGGATGACCAATTCTTGCATATAAAAGTCTAAGATAGTCATATATTTCAGTTACTGTTCCAACAGTTGAACGTGGATTCTTGCTTGTTGTCTTTTGGTCAATAGAAATAGCAGGTGATAATCCTTCTAAAACATCGACATCTGGTTTATCCACATTATCTAAGAATTGTCTTGCATAAGCAGATAAACTTTCCACATATCTTCTTTGACCTTCGGCATAGATTGTATCGAAAGCAAGCGATGTTTTACCACTTCCCGATAAACCAGTCATAACAATAAGCTTGTTTTTAGGTAAAGTTAAATTAATGTTTTTGAGGTTGTTTTCTCTAGCCCCTTTGATGATGATTTTATCAAACACAATATTTTCCATGTTATACTCCATATCTCTTTATTATAACATAAATATTTACTTTATTTAATTAATAAGCGTATATATTTATTATATCAGTAATATGTTTGATTTGTTTTATTGGACGAATTATGATATAATAGTTATGTTTTTATGAGGACGGTATATTTATGAAGAAAAGTAAACGATCCATTATTCAAAAAATACTATTGTTTATTTTATTATTAGTCGTAATTGGTATGCTCTTTTTCTTCTTTAAAGATATTATTATTCCATTTATTCGTTTCGAATTAAATGGTCAATATGATGAAGCAAAAGAACTATTAAAAGATGCTGGTATCATTGGGATGACCGCTGTTTCTTTAATCGAAGGATTACAAATGGTTGTTGTCTTTATTCCTGCTGAATTTATCCAATTATCTTCAGGGATGGCATATCCTATTTATATTACAATTCCTCTTCTTGATTTAGGTGTTATCATTGGTGCATCAATCATTTGGGTTTTAGTACATTCATTTAAGTTCCAAACAGACTTTTTACCTAATACCCAAAAACGTATTGAGGCTTTCGCAAAAAAAGCAAAAAATACACAACTTTTAATGTTTTTATTATTTTTTACACCAATTATTCCTTTTGGTGCAATATGTTACTATGGTAGTAGTTCAAAAATAAAATATCCAAGATATATTATTACTTGTGCTTTAGGTGTTTTGCCTTCAATCATTACATCAATTTTAATGGGTAAAGCAATCAAAGAGTTTATTGCTAGTGCAATCCCACTATATTTATTCATTATTATTGTGGTTGCCTTAGCATTAATTCTACTACTTTTCATTATTGTTATCTTAAATCACTTTATTTTCAAGAAAGATCGAGGAACTCCAGATCATCCGTTATATGCGATAATGAATAAAATTTTAAAGTTCATATGTCATAATGGTAAACACTATAAATTGATTGGAAGAGAAAAGCTTAAAGAATTAAAAGAAAACTTTATTGTTATTTCTAATCATGCTGGTTATTATGATTTCTATCGAGCTTATAAAATTGTCGATACAAACTTAAGTAATATTGCTAATAGACAATTAATGTCTGGTAAGCATTTAACAAAGATATCAACAACTGCAGGTTTTATTCCTAAAAAACTATTTGATCCTGATTTAGAAACAATCATGAAATCAAAAAGAATGCTTAAGATGGGTTATTCATTGTTCATGTGCCCTGAAGGAAGACTTTCCATTGATGGTACTAATTATCCATTAGATGATGCTTTAGCTAAATTCCTTAAAACTATGAAAACCGATGTTATTTTCATAAACATTAGAGGAGCATATCTAGCTGAATGTAAATGGCGTAAGAAACGTTATCGTACACCAATCGAAGTTGAAATTAAAAATGTTTTAACAAAAGATTATCTTGATAGTGCATCAATTAGTGATATTATGAATATTGCTGAAGAAAGTCTTAAGACAAATGATTTCGAGTATTCAAAAGATTTATCAATCTACAAAATGAAAAATAAAGCTTTAGGTTTAGAAAACTTATTATATATGTGTCCTAAATGTGGAAAGCTCTATAAAATGAAATCAACAAATAATAGTCTTTATTGTGATGAATGTGGATTCAAATTAAACATTTTAGATAATTATCATTTTGATAACAGCGAATATGAAAATATTCATGAATATTATGAATGGATGAAAAATGTGGAAAAGAAAGATTTATTTAATGTCGATTTAATGGTTAAAGTTAAAGCCAAAATCTTTAATGAAGACTTTAAATCATTTGATATTGATTATGGTGTTTGTCATTTGACTAAAGAAGGTATATCTTATAGTTCTTTAAATAGCGATTATCATATCTTTAAAGCAATTACTGATTTACCTGGTCTTGCATTTTCCATCAATCAAGAATTTGAGTTTTATAACAATAATCGCTTGCACTTCTTCTATCCAGAAGAAAATAAAATAGAATGTACAAGATGGGCTTTATTGGTAGATTTATTAAACGAGGAATTAAAGAATGGAAGAGAATAAAAAATTATTAAATATTTCGAAAAAAACATTTATTAGCATTGTTATTTTATTGGCTTGCTTAATCATTTTATCAATTGTTTTAACATATATTCTACCTAAAGGTGATTTTTTAACTTTAGCTGATGGTACAATTGATTATTCAACATTTGTTGAAAATCATGACATTAAAGGTGTTAATATCTTTAAGGGTATCTTTTCACCAATTCTTGTATTATTATCAAGTGATGGAATTTCCTTAATCTTTTTATCAATTTTCTTACTGATTATTGCTGGAGCATTTCAAGTGTTCCAAGATGTTAAAGGTATTAAAGCTATCGTTGTAAAGATTGCTGAAAAGTTCCAAAATAAGAAATTTTTATTCTTTGCTTTAATTATTCTCTTATTTATGGCTTTTGGTGCTTTCCTTGGATTATTTGAAGAAGTATTAACACTTCTACCTATTATGATTATTTTATGTATCAGTATGGGTTATGATTCATTCACAGGCTTTTTGATTTCGATCTTTGCTTGTGGTATGGGGTTTGCTTCAAGTATTTCAAATCCTTTTACTGTTCTTTTCGCATCAAGCATTATTGGCGTTAATCCTTTAACACATATTTGGTTCCGTTTTATTATCTTCATTGTCATGTATTTATTTACTTTAGGTATTGTGTTATTGTATGTTCGAAAAATCAATAAAAATGAAGAAGCTTCATATACATATAAGCATGACTTAAGTTTAAAAGATGAAGTTCAAGAAAACGAAGAAATTCCAAATGCACAAAAACTTAAAACTATTTATATTGTTTTCTTTAGTATTGTTTTAGCTGTTCTTATTATCTTTTCAGCTCTTAGTTTCTTAAGAGACTATACAGTACCTGCTTTAATTGCCGTCTTTTTGATTGGTGGACTAATAAGTGGTTACCTTGCATCTAAAAACTTCAAAATGGTGCTAAAATCGTTCTTAAAAGGAATTTTATCAGCACTACCTACAATTTTGTTAGTTTTGATGGCTGCATCAATAAAATACATTTTAGTTGAAGGACATGCGATTGCTTCAATCTCACATTGGATTTCAACACTTATTCAAGGTAAGAATATCTATATCATTGCTTTAATTATCTATTTAGTTATTATTATTCTTGAATTCTTTATTTCATCTTCAACAGCCAAAGCAATATTTGTTATGGGAATCTTATCAACTTTATCCATTGGTTTATCAAAAGAAATGCTTGTCCTTCTTTATACTTTTGGTGATGGATATACTAATTTAATTTTCCCAACATCTCCAGTTTTATTGATAAGTTTATCAATGATTGGATTTGATTATTTCAAATGGATTAAAAAGAGTTGGTGGATGTTCTTAATTAATACTGTTTTAGTAATAGGATTCATCCTTTTAGCTGTTTTAATTAGATACTAAGATAAAGCATAGTCATCGATTGATGATTATGCTTTTTGTATTCTAATTGTCTTTTTCTGCAATTCATTTTATTATTGTTGCATTTTTCAACAAAAAATAATAAAATAACAAAGGTTGTAAAAATAAAATAAATGTTTTATGAACATAAATGTTCTATAAACATTTGTATTTTAATATGGTGATTATATGATTAAACTATTGATTTTTTCAACTGTCATGATGATTATAGTTACTTTAGTTTTAATACTACTTTATAAGCTAGAATTAAAAGAAAAAACAAAGAACCTTATTTTTATTATCTCAAGCATCTTGACAGTTATTATTCATTATCTACCTTTTATCGTATCTTTATTTAAAGGCCATATATTAACCGATAATATTTATTATTTACCAGTATATCCTTGTAATGTGATAATGTGGTTGAATATTATTTTGTGTTTCTTTTTAAAAAAGAAAAATGTTGTGTTTGAAACCCTTGCTGATTTTTCCTTTTTCTGTGGAACACTTTGTGGTTTAATTGGACTTTTCTTCAATGAGAACTTTTTAAGCAATCCTGTGTTTTTTGACTTAATTAGTATCAAAGGTTTATTTAGCCATGTTGTGATGATTTTTGCATGTTTATCACTTGGCGTCTTCAAATGGATTAAAGTCAATACTTTGAAAAACACACTTCATTTATTGATTGGTTGTTTAATCTTTGTTTTTTGTCATTTCTATACAAACCTTATTCTTGGCTTACAAGGATTAGAAAAAACAGATGCTTTTTATATCAATAAGATGTTTGAAAAAGGTGCATATCTTAATTTCTTTACAATTTCAATTCTTGGTTTAATCTTAATTATCGTAGGAACAAAATTATATGAAAAAATAAAAAATCGAGGTGTAAAATGAGTTTAAGAGAAATATTATTAAATATCTTTAAGAAAGATATTGGTGGACCAGATATTACATTATTTGGATTTTTCCACATTTTTTACTTTTTAATTATTATTGGTGTAACTGTATTATTGGTTTTCCTTTTCATTAAGAAAGATCAAAGTGTCAAAAAGAAAGTCCTTGACATTTATTGTATGATTCTTGTTGGACTATATCTAGGTGATTTCTTTGTTCATCCTTTCATTTATGGAGAAAACAGTTTAATTGTTGATAAACTACCATTCCATTTATGTACACTTGCTTGTCCATTAATTGCGTTATGCCGAATTTTCCCTAATAAATTAAGACACATTAGATGTGCATCAACAATTCTTGGCTTTGTAGGAGCATTGATGTATCTTACATGTCCAAATGGTGCAGTAGGTGTTGGTATTAAAGCTTTTAGTTACACTATTCTTCAAACATTTACATATCATGGTGTTTTATTTACTTATGGTATTTTAGCACTTGCCTTTGAAGATATCGTACCTAATATTAAAAAGATTTGGATTGAACTAATAATGATTGTTTGTATCGATTTAATGTCATTAGGTGCTAATGCTGCATATTCAACAAGCGATAGTCACTATGACTGGTTCTTCTCAACAGGCTCTAGTTTTGGTATGAGTCCATATGTTATGCCATTTATTATGTTAGGTATTATTTTTGCGATGTGTCTTGCGATATACGGATTATATTACCTATTTAAATATAAAGTCTTTAAACAAAAAGAAGCTATCCAAGGTTAATCCTTGAATAGCTTTTATTTTATAATTACTGAGCCTTGTCTTAAGATTTTAATATCTTTTCCTGTGACATCTACCACAGTTGAACTAACATTTAAATGTTCTTCATTATCAAGTACTAAATAATCGAGATATTCATGAAAAGCATGATCGATTTCTTCAGGTGAATTGATTGGTTTTTCACCAGAATAATTGATTGATGTTGTCACAAAAGGACCAAAATGATTTAAAATCCTTAATGCAATTTGGGAATTAGGCATTCTTAAACCAATTGTATCTTTTGTGAAAGGAAAATAGTTATCATCTTTTTTAGAAACAATAATTGTTAAAGCACCCGGCCATAAAACCATTAGTTTTAAAGCTTCATCATTAATGATAATGTGATCTTTAACTTGATTGATATGACCAATTAAAAGAGCTAATGGTTTATTTTGTTCTCTTTTTTTCATTTCATAAATCTTTTTTACACCTGATAAGACATGTTCATCAAGTAATACACCAACACCAAAGATTGTGTCTGTTGAAAAAGCAACTAGTTTATTGGAAATATCTTCTTTTTTAAGTTTTAAAAAATCATTCAATGTTATTTTAATCATTTTGTTCCTCTAAATTTTTTAATCTTTCATCTAGTTCTTCTTCTGAAATATCACCACAACGATATTCATTGAATAATCGTTCCATGATTTGTTCTTTGGTTTCATGAACAGATTCGCTTCGTTGTTGTTGATGTTGATTCATGTATTCATTAAAACTATCTTCATCATCGATTGTTTTATAGTCATAATCATATTGTTTTTCTGAAGCAATTTGATTGTTAAGACGTTGTTGATTGAAACGTCCAATTCTTTTTTTGTATAAAGTGAAAAGCAAGAAAGAAAAACCAATACAAATAATAACAAAGACAATCATCATAATGCGAAGTTTTGTGATTAACGAAATTTCTTTTTTATTTTTAGGAAACTTCGTTGATGCATTTCCTTGAAGTGGTTCAGTTTCTAATTTATTTAGTAAATCACTTATGTTATATTCTCCCATTAAGATTTCTTTTTCACCATCATATATATAAAACAACAATTTAGTTTGTTTTTTGACTTCTAATCCATAGCCTTCAACAACTAATGAATCAGGAACATAAGTAGTTAATTCATCATCTAATTTGATTCGTAAATATAATTTTTGACTTTGATTATATGCATATAAATAACATGAAGCATAATATCTACTTTTAACCTTACCAAAGACTAAAGCTAAATCACCATATACATTTTCTTCATCCATTAAGTATATATATGTTTCATAACAATTATTGATGTTTTCTTTAAACTCTTGACCATTAGTTGTTGTTGAAATACTTAATAAATTGATGAATACTAAAATAAAACTAATTATTTTCATTATCTACTCCAATTAGAACAATTGTCATACGATCTTTCCCACTTAAGTCTTTAATAGATATGACTTTAGCTTTTGGTAAATATTTTGTAGCAAGAGCTATCATCTCTTGTTTTTTTGTATGACTATGTTCAAAACCCATTATGGCTTTATCTTTTAAAACAAGGTTTGCTTTTTTAAAGATTTCTTCATAAAAGTGCATTCCATCTTTTCCACCAAATAATGCAACATTAGGTTCATTGTCTTTAACTAAAGGTTCAACATATTCATCATCAGGAATATATGGTGGATTGGAAACTAAAATGTCGAGTTTAATTCCTTGTTCGATGATTGGATCAAGCATATTGCCTTGAAGGAAAGTAATTTCAGCATTGTTGTTGATAGCATTTTGTTTGGCTGTTTTAAGGGCATCAGCTGAGATGTCTGTCGCATACATCGTCATTTGTGGCTCTTCACATTTTAATGCGATAGCGATATTACCTGAGCCTGTACCAATGTCTGCTACAACCACTTCTTTCCCTTGAAAGACATCATCATAGTATGATAATACATAACCTACTAGTTCTTCTGTTTCACATCTTGGAATTAAGACATCACCATTAACAATCATTTTATATCCATAAAAATATGAATATCCTACAATATGTTGAACAGGAAGTTCTTGAATAAGTTTATCAAATCCATCAAGAATTTTGTTTTCAATTTCTTGGGGAATTTCTTCATCCATACTAAGTAAGAAATCAGCACCTCTTAAATTTGATATTTCTAAAACTAATAGTTTAAATGCTTCGTTTTCTAAATGATTCTTTTTAGCAAGCTTAGCTCCTTGCTTTAAGATTTGTCGATATGTCATATAATCACCTATAATATTATAACAAAAACTAAACATTTTTGCATAAAAAAAGAAGCATACTAGTAATGCTTCTCTTATTCATTGTTTTGGCTTAATGCTTTCTTTTGATCTTCAGCTATTAAAGCTTCGATTACTGGATCTAACTTTCCTTCCATAACACGATCAAGTTGTTGAATTGTAAAACCAATACGATGGTCAGTTACACGATTTTGTGGATAATTATATGTTCTAATCTTTTCAGAACGATCACCATGACCAACTTTGGCTAATCTTTCAACACCTTCGGCTTCGAGTTTTTCTTGAAGCATATGATCATATAATCTTGCTTGTAAAACTTTTAAAGCACTAGCTTTGTTTTCATGTTGGCTCTTACCATCTTGACAAGATACGACAATACCTGTTGGAATGTGGGTAACACGAATTGCTGATTTTGTCGTATTAACGCATTGGCCACCAGGACCTGATGCGCAGAAAGTATCGATTCTAACATCATTTAAATCTAAATTAACTTCTAATTCATCTGCTTCAGGCATAACAAGAACGGTTGCTGTCGAAGTATGAATTCTACCTGCTGATTCAGTGACAGGAACTCTTTGAACACGGTGTGATCCAGATTCATATTTTAAAAATGAATATACAGAATCGCCCGTAATCATTAAACTGATAGATGCAAAACCACCTGCTTCACTTACTAATGAATCCATGACTTCAATTTTCCATCCTTTAGATTCAGCATATTTAGTATACATTCTAAATAAGTCACCAGCAAAAATATTAGCTTCGTCACCGCCAGCAGCTCCTCTAATTTCCATAATAACATTCTTTTCATCATTTGGATCTTTAGGGATTAAAAGAACTTTGATGTCTTGTTCAACTTCTTGAAGACGTTTCTTAGCAGATTCTAATTCAACTTCAGCCATTTCTTTGATTTCAGGATCAGATTCACTTAGAAGTTCCTTAGCGTCTTTGATTTCTTGTTCAAGAAGTTTATATTCATTGTATTTATTTACAACTTTTTCTAAAGACTTTTGTTCTTTTGAAAGTGCTGTTAATTTCTTGATATCAGTCACAATCTCAGGATCGATTAACATTTCTGATATTTGATTGTATCTTGCCTGAATGGCTTCTAAACGATCAATCATATATATACCTCTTTATTTTTCTCTAATTGTGTGTTTAATTTCTCTAAATCTTGATTCAGCTGGGAAGAAGTTAAACATAATATCACGTAAAGCACCTTGGCGGTTTTTCGCAATAATCAATTGAATTGGTTTTTCTTTTGTATCATCATCAAGTTTTGCTGTTTCAACGATTTCAAGTTCTTTGTATTTATCTTTTTTCGCATCATCAGGACGATGTAAGAACATAACGATATCAGCATCTTGTTCGATTGAACCTGATTCTCTCAAGTCAGATAAAACTGGTTTCTTATCTTCACGTGATTCTTGGTTACGTGATGTTTGAGATAAGGCGATAATTGGAATGTCTAATTCCTTTGATAAAATCTTTAAGCTTCTTGAAATTTCAGCAACGATTTCTTGACGAGATCCTTTACTATCGGAATTGATTAATTGAAGGTAGTCGATAATAACCATATCAAGTTTACCTTGTTGTTTTAATTGACGACATTTTGCACGAATCTCAGGAATCTTTGTTTCATTAGATTCACCAAAATAAATATTATATTTTGAAAGATTTAATTTAGCATGTCCTAATTGAATCATTTCAGCTTCATTTAAATTACCTGATTGAATCTTTGTACTTGCGATACCACTTTCATATGCATAAAGACGCATCATCAATTGTTCAATACTCATTTCCAAACTGAAAAGAGCAACGTGATAATTAGTGTTACGACAAGCATTAACAGCTAAGTTTAAGGCAAATGCTGATTTACCAACAGAAGGACGAGCCGCAAGGATAATTAAATTACCTCTTTGGAAACCTAATGTTGCTCTATCTAAGGCTGGATAACCAGTAGGAATACCTTTGATTTCTCCTTCCTGCATTGTATATGTTTCAATTTGATTATATACTTTTTGAGCTGCATCAGCAATAGTTAAAAGTTCACTTGTTCTTCTGTTTTTAATTAGTGCTAAAACAGTATCTTCTGCTTTATCAAGAATTTGTTCAAATGATAAATTACCACTTAACATATTGCTGTTTAATTCTGTTAAATATTGATGAAGTTTTCTTTCAATGGCTTTATCTTTAACCATATTGATATATATTTCAACATTTGATGTTGTTGGAACTTCATCAACTAAAGACAACAAGAATTCTTTTGAATCGATTGATAAATTGATACCTAAACGAACTAATTCTTCAGCTACTAATAATACTTCGATTTTAGCTTGGCTGCGATATAAATTAAACATCGCTCTAAAAACTCTTTTATTATCTTCGTTGTAGAAATCTTCATCTGATAGTTTACCAACTATCGCATTCATTACAATATTGTCAAGAAGGATACTACCTAAAACATATCTTTCAGCAGCATTATTATATAAATTTTCATATGAAGGCATAGCTTACTCCTTTTCAACTACATAAAGAGTAATTGTAGCTTTGATTGATTTGTGTAAACTAATTTCAATTTCGTATGTACCAAGACTTGTGATGTTTTTGTCAAGTTTAATGTTTTGCTTATTTAATACTTTACCTGTTTCTTTTTCAAAAGCTTCAACAATTTGTTTAGTATTAATACTACCAAAGATTTTACCTTCAACACCAACTTTAACTGGTATCTTAATAGGTGTTTCTTCAATCGTCTTTTTAAGCTCTGTCATTTCTTGAACTAAACGTTCTTCTTCAAGTTCAGCTTGTTTCTTTTGTTCATCAAGACGTTTTAAATTTTCATCAGTAACATGAATGGCTTGACCAGATCTAACTAAGTGATTAGCAAAACCAGCAGCGAATTCAACGATTTCGCCTTTTTTACCATGATTCTTAACATCCTTAATAAGAATAACTTTCATACTTTCCTCCTTCTCCATGTATTCATCAATACATTTCTTTAATTGATTGATGACATCATCAATACTTTCACTTCTAATTTGCGCAGCAGCATTATTGAAATGTCCACCACCATGCATTGATTCCATGATGATTTGAACATTGACATTTTCAATACTTCTTGCACTAATACCTACTTTACCGCGGTCTTCAGCTAAACGACCAATCGTGAAACCAACATCGATTCCATCGATAGAAATAATTTCATCACTGATTTTCGCAAGTTCAGTACGGTCAAATACTTCATCTTCATTGCCTTTAGCAATACCAATATGTGTTTGATATACCTCAACTGTATTAATTAAACGATTACGTTTATCTTTTTCATTCTTTTCTTCTTTCAAATATTTCTTAACAATTGACATATTTGCATTTTTATTTGAAAGATAAGATGCAACCTTAAATGTATTTTCATTACAACGATAAACAAAGTTATTAGTATCAACAATGATACCTAAAAGCATCCATGTTGCTTCTAATTTTTCTAAATAAACTTCTTCAGGCATATATTCAAACAATTGAACAATTAATTCAACTGAAGATGATGCGGCTGTTGAAGACAAATAGAAACTTAAATTGTCGATAACGTTATCTCCACGACGGTGATGGTCGATAACACCAATTTTCTTGGCTTTTTCAACAAGTTTTGGTTCACTTAATAAATTCTTAAGTTGTAAATCGACAACCATCAATAATGTATTATCCGTCATTTTTGCAAGAGCTGTTTGTGGTGTAATTAGAACATCTAATAATTCAACATAGTCTCTTTTAATTGATTCATAAATTCTTGTAACTGTTGGGTCAATACTCTTAACATCAAAAATAATGTATGCTTCTTTTCCTAAGGCTTTTGCCATACGATAGATAGCAATTGTTGCACCAAAGGCATCAGCATCAGCTTTTGAGTGTCCAACAACCATTACTTCTGATGAAGACTTCATTAATTCTTGAAGTTCTTCTGATTTCATTCTGAAAGTAACACTTGATTCTGATTGTGCAGTATCAGTCTTTGCGCCAAAATGACGTACTTTATCATCAATTAAAACAGTAGCTTGGTCGCCACCTCTATTCATTGCGAGTTCAAGTTGATCTTTAGCTAATTCCGATAATTGTTTGATTGGAATATCAGCACAGGCAACACCAATACTTAAACTAATTTTGTAAATTTTGCCTTGTACTAAATCTTTAATTGAATCAAGAATTGAAAAATTATCAGAAATAACATCTTGAAGTTGACTCTTATCCATAATTATCAAATATGAGTTATCTGAATATGCACGAACATATGAACCAAATTTATCACTCCATTCAGCAATCTTCGATACAATTCGATACATGAATTCAGCACGTTCTTGAACGTCAAAATCTGATAAAATGTTTTCAAGATTATCAACATTAATATATCCCAATGCTGTGATACGTTTTTCATATTGTGTTTTAATTTTAGATATTTCCGTAATATCAGTTAAATATAAAGTTTTATATTGTGCTTCATTATAAACATCATATTTATGTCCATAAATTGTTACTTCAAAGTTCACTTCATTATTTTCAACTTTTTGAAGAATTTGTGGACTAATATTACCTAAACTAATATCTCTTAATTCACTTGAAAAAATGTGTTTAGCAAAATTATTAGACCAAACAATTTGATTTTTGTTTGATAAAATTACAATACCAATTGGTAGTTCATTAAACGCATGTTCACCTGATTTTTTAACACGATAAGAAATTGTATTCCAAAGTCCTAAACGAGACTCTAAAAAATTACTTCTCTTGATTTGGCGTGATAAACGATATGAACTAATAATAAATGATAATGTAAATACCAAAAAAACAAGTGATAAAATCAATACATATTTATAAATATCTAATGATTTATAATATAAAACATATGTAACAGTTCCCGACGCAATAGTTAAGAACGCGAGAATAATTGTAAAAATAGTGTTTGTTTTCTTCATATTTTCACCTATTTATTTTAGGATTTAACGATAAAATCCCATCTTATCAAAGTATTATACCATAGAATTATTTATTTATAAAGTAATTAACAAATAGAATGTTTTATATATATTAACAAAAATGACTGAATCTTTTGATCCAGTCATAATTTATTACAAATCTTTTATCCCTATACCTTATCAAATGAAAATAATTTAATAAATATTATTTTATTATCATCAATAACTAAATATTGATACACAATTAGTACACATAGTTAAAGTATCAGCTAAAATAACACGTAATTTATTTCCATAACAATAAAGCAAATCGAATAAAAGCCTGTATCATTAATAATAAAAATAATACTTTCTTATAGATTGTACTATTCCTCATTAACATAATTATCAAAGTAACCTTTGATAAGAATAACTGGTGTTCCTTTATCACCAGAGCCTGATGTTAAATCACAAAGTGAACCAATTAAATCTGTTAATTGTCTTGGTGTTGTACCTTGGCTTGCCATATTACCTACAAGATTACCATCTTTTTTGCTAATTGCTTGTTTAATGGCTTTCTTTAATTCTTCGCCTTTTAAGTCTTTATAGTCATTATCAGCTAGATATTTTAGTTTTAATTCGTTTGGTGTACCAATTAACCCTTCAGTATAGAAAGGTGAAACAACAGGATCTGCTAATTCCCAAATCTTACCTTGTGGATCTTTAAATGCTCCATCACCATAAACCATTACTTCAACGTGTTTGCCAGTTTTCTTTAAAATATCAGCTTGAACACTATCAACTAATCCTTGAGCATCTCTTGGGAATAATTTTACTTTATCATCAGTTGATTTATTAGAACCTAAAAGACCATATTTAGCATTATAACCAGAACCATTTATGCTTGCTGTTAAAATATCATCTAGTCCTAAAACAATTTCAGCACCATTTTCTTTTAAGATTCTCTTTGTTCTAAATCTTGTATGGATATCACAAGCAAGTACTTTTTTTGTATAGTTAAGAATTGTTTTAGCTTGGTTTGCGAAAAGAATTTCACAATCACAACCAACACTTCTAATTAGCTCTTCATAATATTTAACGTAATCAACGCCAGTAAACTCATGAACTTTGTAACCAAATAATTCACGATATTTAGCTAGTGATAAAACATCGCTATAAGGATTTACTTTCTTTTCATCAATTTCATCATATGTAAGTAAAGCATTACCAACTTCATCTGATGGATAAGATAACATTAAGTAAATCTTTTTTACGCCCATCGCGATACCTTTTAAAAGTATTGAAAAACGATTACGTGAAAGAATCGGAAAAATAACACCAATTTCTGCATTTGGACCAAATTTTTGTTTTACGTCTTCCGCAATATTTTCAATTGTCGCATAATTACCTTGGCTACGGGCAACAATTGATTCTGTGATTGCGATAACATCGCGATCTTTAATTTTGAAGCCATCTTCTTCGGCCGCAAGTACGCTTTCAACAACGATTTTAGTTAAATCATCTCCTTGTTTAATAATCGGAAGTCTAATTCCTACTGATACAGTTCCTACATGTCTTGACATATTTACCCTCCTAAATACAACATATTATATCAAAATTAAAAAATAAATACTATTAATATTTTTATAAAAACGTTTTATTAAAAATCATATATGTCGCGATATTTATTATTTAAATATTCGATAAAATCTTTAGCTGATAATTCTTTATTAGTGATCTTCTTAATCCAATCTTTTGGATCTAGATGATTAGCTTCTTTAAAGATGTGTTCCTTTAACCATTCATTAATTGTTGTAAAATCACCCTTCATAATTAGTGCATCAAAATCATATTCTTTTTTCAATTCTTTTAAGTACATCGCATTGTATGCATTACCAATAGCATAACTTGGGAAGTACCCGAAGCCACCAGTCCAGTGAACATCTTGAAGAATACCTTCAGCATCGTTTTGTGGTTCAACACCTAGATATTCTTTATAAAGACGATTCCATTCATCTTTAGCGTCTTCGACTTTTAAGTCACCACTTACTAAGCGTTTTTCCATTTCATAACGTATAACAATATGTAGGCCATATGTTACTTCATCTGCTTCAGTTCTGATTAATGATGGTTCAACAATATTAATAGCTTCGTATAATTCTTCTTCTTTAATATCTTTGAATTCATCGAATGTTTTAATAAATTCTGGATAAATTAAATGAACATATGCTTTTGAACGACCAATAACATTTTCGAAAAAGCGTGAAACTGATTCATGCATTCCATTAGAGATGTTATCATTGATGAAATGTTTAAAATCATCCTTTGGTTCATTTTGACCAAAGATAGCATGTCCACCTTCATGAATGATTGAATAAATATTTGATAAAACCATATCTTCATGATAATGTGTTGTAACCCTAACATCATCTTCAGCAACCGGTGATGTGAATGGATGTTCTGTTGTTGAAATACATCCTCTTTCAAAATCAAAACCATTTAATTTTAGTAAATAATTAGAAAATGCTTCTTGTTTATAAATAGGAACAACTCTATTTAAAAAATCACTTCTAATTTTCTTCTTTGAATTTTTAATTTTATTGATTAAATCTAATAAACCTTCTTTTAATTCTTTAAAGAAAACATCTAATTCTTTTTGTAACATTCCTTTTTCACAATCATTAAGCATGTTATCATATAAATCATCTAATTTGTTTTCTCTCAATTCTACTTGTTGTTTAGAAACTTCAATGATTTTTTTAAATGATGGAACAAATAAAGTATAATCTTTTTGAGCTTTTGCTGAAAGCCAATCAATATATGCTTGATTATAAATCTTTGACATTTCTAATTCCATTTTAGGTGTAATGTTTTTTGTTTTTAAATAACTATCATAAAGATTTTTAACAAGTATTTGATCAAGGTAATCTAAACTATCAATATCTTTATGTAGATTCACTATTAATTGTTTGAATGATTTTGATGATTCAATTTTAAAAGATTGGTTAGAGAAGAAAGACATCATATCTCCTTCTTTTTCCATAGCTTTTTGTGGTGCACTAGTTTCAAAGTCAAAACTAATAACACCTAGTGCATGTTCATAAAATCTCATTAATTCAAGTTTTTTATATAATTTCTTTAAATCACTATTCATCTTATTTATCTCCATTCATAATTATGTATATATTATAACATTTTTTAAAAAATTAAAGTACTTCAACATAATTTTTTTATTATGTCTTCCTTGTTTTATCATTAATTATTGTCTTTTCTATAATATTATTGTACATAATATCGATGTTTCAAAATGTCTTATAGTTGAAAACAATTTACACTTAAAAAGACTGTAGATTTTGAAATCTACAATCTTTTTTTCTATTATTAGACCCTAATTAATTTTATAGCTTTTTTCAAAACCCTAATTAATTTTATAGATCTTCAAGTTTTTAATCCAATTATATTCTATCTAATTATCGTTTTTTTCTCAATGTATATATAAAGACAAAACTTAAAAAGATAGTTGATAAGATAAGTGATATTGAACCAAAAGTACATGCTGCTTGTGGTAAGTCGGCAGGAGTTTGTGGTTCTACTATTTCTTCAACAATTGCATAAGATATTTCATCAGATGTAAATACGATATCTCCATCTTTATCTCTAACAACAATTGAAACAGTATGTTCTCCTTCATATTCAGGTAATAATAAATGTTTAACACCTGCAGCTAAAACATCATAACGAATATTATCTAACAAAATTGTTATTGAACTAATTCTCGATGCATTAATAACTTCATCCCACTCTAAGAAGTAATCATTTACAATCTTTTCGATACGATAGTTTTTAATGTAACCCCAATCATAAACATTTTCAATTTCGAATTCTAGTAACTGAACTGATGAATCTTTGTAATTTAATTCAACAGCAATATTAACATTACCTTTTTCTACCATATTTAATAAGCAACTAGTAGAATCTTCAAAAATCATTCCATCATAGTATACTTTATCATTATCAGTATTATAAACTTTAATGTTTCTTAGAACAGCACTTGCATCACTTGAAAAGCTAACTACTGGATTATTGATGTTATTTTGATCAACAGTAATTTTAAATGAATCTTCAAATTGTTGCTTATCAAAACCTGTTAAATCGATATCTTCAACAACTGTCGGTAATCTTTTTGGAAGAATATCAACACTATCTAAAATCGTACCATCATAATTAACTAAGCTAATTTTAATTCCTTCTTTTGTAACTTCAACTAATGAAGCTGCTTGAGCACGTTCATCACTCCATGTTTTAACAATTTTATCAGTATTATTAGAGATTGGTGAATATGCTACACCTCTTTCACCATCGCTACTTGGAGCTACCATATAGATAGTACCTACTGATGGGTCAGTTGAAACTTTACCTTCATAAATTGGAAGTGAACGCATATATACATGGCTATTTCCTGATAAGAAAATATCTATACCATATTTATCACAAATATTATGCCATCTTGTATAACCAGAAGATTGATATGAACCACTTGTTGAAAATGCTTGATAATGTTGGAACAAGAAAATATATTGTGCACTGTTGTTTTGTAGAACACTTTCAACCCAATCTTGTTGAGCTTTAACAAATTGATCGCTTGTCATATTTAAGTATTTAGCTGTTTCAATTTCTGTGTTGACAGAGATGAATAGAGCATCACCATAATAGAAATAATAACATATGTTTTCTTGACCAGCAAAACCATTACGAGGATTGTTGAAGCAAGCATCCATGAAGCGATCTGATGCACCATCAGAATAGTTAGTTCCAATATTAGTCATCCAATCGTGGTTGCCTAAAGTGGTTGCGAACATATAGTTTTTCATCCAACTAGCACCTGCTACTTGTTTCCACCATTGGTATGTACCACCATGGGCAACAATATCACCAGTAGATAAAATAAAATCAATATTGTTTTCAGCAAGATTTATACATTTGTTGACAGCAACAGTTGCTTTATTTAATCTTCTTGCATCAGCATAATAGGCATGGAAATCACTAACCCATACAAAATTGAATTCTTGATTACCTGTTTTAAAATATCTTACATCGCTTTCTACGCTACCATCAGTGATTTTATATTTATAGTTAGTTCCTGATTCTAGATTATATGCGGTTGCTTCATTTTTCATGAATTCATATGGATATTTTAAATCATCACTAGTTGTTCCGTATTTCGCATTTTTTCCAGCAAATGCTGAATTCAAAGTAATTGTTGGATTAAGTCTTACAGCTTCTAACCAATTAGTATCTGTTGTTTTAGTATATAAAACATAAGAGTCAGTAACATTTTTTTCCGTATGCCAAACAAAGTTCATACTTGTGTTACTATTTTCAGCAGGGTTTGCACTTATGGTGAAAAACTTATTGGCTTCCGCATGTGTGCATACACTAAATAGTGTAAAAATAAAAACTAATAAAGTAATTAAAGTAAAGATTCTTTTTTTCATTTTTTTATCCCCTCTTCTTTTTTTACCATTTTATAATAGAAATAATAATGAGAATGCGATAACAAATTGAGCACCATAATATGTTAAATAATTTAAGATAAAATCAATTGGTCGATCTTTTCCTTCCCCAAAGTATGTTCCTGATAAGACTAAATCAGAAATAGCAAAAAGTACTGCACCAACTAAAAACATATTAAGTGTTACGATTTGAAAACCATTTTGAATTGCTAAAAACAAACTAAATGAACATGTGCCAAATAAACATAAGGCATAAAGAAAACTAATTGGTTTAAGCTTTCCATATTTAAACTTTAATGGTTTTTCCATTAATATTGTGGCAAGCGATAAAATAATATCTAAAACAATAGGTAATATTATATATAGTAAACCACCTTGATAATATTTCATTATTAGAGCACTCATATATAAAAGATGTCCAAAGCCAAAAACAATAAAGCCAGCATATGTATAACCTATTGTTCGTTCTTTATCAATATATTTTAAATCTAATAAAATATCACCTAATAAACCAAATGCTAAACCTAATATTATGAAAACATTAAATAAACTAAAATTTGCTGAATATAGTGTTGAAAAGAGTGCTACAACAACAAATAGAAAAGATATACCTACTTTAATAAATAGTTCTTTTAAATCATATTTACGGCATTTTTCAATTAAATACCAAACTAATAGTGCGGCCGCAACAGCCATAATTACGATGCAAATAATCATATATTATCCTCTTATTATCTTAAAAATATTAATTACTATAATTATACCACATTTACAATTTAAAATGAGAAAATTCATTAAAAAGAAAAGAAAAAAGACCCCAAGAGGGGTCTTATTATTAAATAATTGGATAACCTTGAATTTGTAGTGATTCTTGTGTTCTTGTACAATTACACTTGAAATATGATTCAACACATGTTGCAAGAGTAATTTTTTGTGTAACATTATTGATTGTAACACTTACTTCATAAGTAACACAATGAGCATCAGCATCTTGAACAAGTAATCCATTGTTTTTCAAAATGTTATCACCTTTGACAGCGTGTGCTGTGATAGACACATCTTGATATTTTGTTAAACGTTCATATTCAGCCTTAACCATATCCATGAAATCATTCCATAAATCCATATTATTTTCAAGTAATGGTTGTGGGCAATCTTTACCTGAGAAGAAATGGTGTCCAACAACACGGTCTAGTCCTAAATTATATTTAACTAATAATTCAGCAACTAATTGTGCTGTTACATGCCATGTATGTTCTAGATCAGAACCTATATCAACACATGATTCAATACCAATAGAATTCTTGTTACCACCACAAGTACATAGTGCTCGTGGAGTTCTTTGTGTTCCCCAATGTGTTCTAGCTAGATAATAGCGACCATTGACAACTTTTGTACGTAAACCATATTGATTAAATACTGAATATTGCTTGCCACTTACTGTTAAAACACTACCATTTATAGTATAGCCAGATGGTGCTTCAGGAATTGAAATATTAGTTTCACGACCATTGATAGTGTATTTTAAGTTACTTGAAATAGAAATCACTGGAGTTTCAGGATCACCTGCTAATACATTAAGACCTGTGTCATCCCATACACATGGGTCACCATTAGTAGCATGCCATCCACCATATTTTTCATTTAAGCCAGCAAAAGCATAATATGCATCTGCGTTGTAACCTGATGATTGACCAGTTAAATCAGTCAAATTAGAACGACCTGTAACATAGTGAATAGAAGCACGATAATTTAAATCATTAAAGTATGAGCAGTTATTATCAGCATCTGCACCATAGCGCATATTGCCTGTATAGTGAACAGTAATGAATTCAACTGAAGACATTGTGCCATAATTCTTTGTGCCTGATGGTAATTTATCATAGTAACGATAATCATATTTTAAATCATCAAATAATAAATTGCTAACGCCACTAACAACATCATAATAATATTCTGGATTACCATCACCAATACCTAAATTGTATGTTGTTTTAGCATTTGATATATGATTATCTAATACATATTGCATTACTTCACTTAAACCTTCACCAATAACAGTAACATAGAAATCAAATGTTAAATTATTGTAAATTACTCTAATGGTTGCAAGACCTTCTGCTATAGCTGTAACATTACCTTCATCATCAACAATAGCTATTTCTTCAGATAAGCTTTGCCATAAGACATTATTTCTATTTTGGTTTTTATCGACATATGCAGCTAAAAGTTTAATTGTTTGGCCAATTTCAACATAGCTTGTTGTTTCATAAGAAACATCGAAATAGTTACCACTCCATGTTGAAATGTTAATTATTTGTTCATAGTTAGGATTGCTTTCAAGCTTAACTCTAATTCTACCAGTACCTACTGATTTAGCTTTAACTAAGCCATCTTCAGTAATACTTAAAATAGCGTCATCCATAACGTAGAATAAAACCTTTTTATTAACAGCATCATTTGGTGTAACAACCCAAGTTAATTGAAGAGTATCATATAGTTTAATTCCATCAGCAGGAAGATTAGTAAATGTAACTTCTTCAGCAATTGTTTCACGTTCCCAAATTGCTGTTAAGGTAATAGCACCTGTTTGTGTAGATGAAATACTTGTTACAGTATTACCATTGCTATCAACCCAACGAACAAAATAGTATTGACTCTTTTGTGGTGATGGGATTGATGCAAGACCAGTACCGAAAGTATATGTTTCTGGACCAATGTCTTCTGATTTAGGTGTTCCTTTTTCACAAACTAATCTTGAAATATCAGGATCAGCATAGTTTGCACTCATTGGACCTAAATAGCTATCTTTATGAGCTGTGCTAGTGAAGAAACCATTTAAATTACCAATGTATAATCCTTTAACATCAGATGATGAAAAATCAGCAGTTGCTGGTTTTTGGCTATCTGTTCCACCAGCTACTTCCCAAATAGCATTTAAAAGCCATAACCATTTATTACGATAGACTTGTTTATTCATCATATCGGCAAACCAGCTTGATTCAATGTATGCACAGTCTAGTTGAGATGGTGCATAATTTTTGCCTGATGATGCATTGAAATCTGCCATAAATTCTGCAGCAATTTCACTAGGTGTGTAATATGTTGCTACCCAATGTCCACCAGCTAGATTATATTTAATTGGATATACACCTTCTGGATAAGTATGATTTTCTTCAAAGTTTGCATAAATAGTCATATTTTTGCTACCTGTAATTTGTGTAATATAAGATGTTGAACCTTTAGTAAGACTCCAACCAAGGAATGTACATCCATCTTTAGTTGGTGTACCTAATGTAAGAACTTCGCCATGTTTAACTTTATTAGTACCTGTATATGTTCCGCCATCTAGATTAAATGTAATAGTATATTCTTTCAAAGCAAATATAGCATAAACAGTTGTATCACCATTTACCACAAAACTTGTGATATTGTTGCCATCTTCTGAAAGACGCCATCCAACAAAACGATATCCTGATATTGTAGGTGTTTCGTTTAAATATTTAGTTGAACCTTTTTGAACAGTTTCAGAAGTTTTTGTATATTCATCAATATTAGATTGATAAGTAATAGTGCATAATACTGCTTTTACTTCGACGCTAATCACAAATTCTTTAACTGTTTTTTCTTTATCATCACAAGATACTGTAATAGTAACTTTCGTTTTACCTTCTTTTAATGCTACAATAATACCATCTTTAACACTAATAATTGATTCATCTTCAATATCATAAGCAAATGTTGCTTTAGCATTCATGACATTTAAATCAATTTTATGTGTTTCACCAAGATTAAGAACAATGCTTTCTTCTCTTAAAGTTATGATTGCTTTATCAAATCCACTTGCTTGACCCATTTCTGGAAATTCACATGAAGCCATGAAAAAGCATAAACCAATAAAAATAATCATTCCAATATAATTAAATACTCTTTTCATTTTTGTTTCCTCTCTTTTTTTAAATTATTCATCAGGGTTATCTACTGTATCAATATATAATACCATATTGATGTTTGGATTATTGATGTATTCTTTACAAATTTGAACAGTATTATATTTTAATAAATAATGATCAACAGTTGTAATGACAACAACAGTTTTCACATCAAATCCTCGTTCTTTAGCAATTTGCATACTGAATTCCATATTATCCCATGTTGTCATGCTTCGATCTTCTTCGATGATAAAATCAGGATCTAATCCTCTTTTTACTAAATAATCTTTCATTCTTCTGGCTTCACTGATATTTGTGTGTTCATTGGCAATACCACCAGATACGATAAGTTTATCAAGCCCAAATTCGTTAATGTATTGTAAAGCAAGTTCACATCGCTTCATTAATCTTTTTGTCATTGTGCCATCATCTTTTAAACGGTAACCTAAAACTATTCCTAGTCTCATATTTTATCCTCTCTTTATTTATAAATCATATTAACTTCATGAACTTTTCCTTCATGGACAACACTTGTTTCGGTAAAACCAACCTTTTCATATATATGTTTGGCATGTTCATTACCCCATAAATAAGTTGTAGTCATTTCGATTAATTGATAATTTTCTTTTAAAAAAGCGATTAAGTCAATTAATGCCTTTGTACCATATTGCATATTTTGATACTTAGTATCTATAGCATAATTCCATAAGAAATAACAATTCTTTTTATATTCATAAAGTTGGGCAAAACCGATTAGTAAATCTTCATCATAAATATCAAAAGTAATGACACCTTTTTTTCTTGCTATTTTTATGATGTTTTTCTTAGAACATAATTGTTTTTGTTGCTCTTTTGTTATGTCAATTTTCATTTCACTTGATTCGATAAATTTCATAAAACATTCCTTTTTAATTAAATGCTATATCTTTAAAAGAGCATTGATTTCATCATCTTCTTCATAATATTCTTTGAATTCTTCGGGTTCATAAAAACCAAATGAAAAATATAGTTTTTTGGCAACTTCATTAGTTCTTTCATATGATAGTGTTATGTATTCAGCATCACCAATAGGCTTTGTTTTAAGAAAATCTATGGTTTGTTTGAACGCTTCTTTTCCATATCCTTTATTTTGATATTTTTTATCAATCATGAAACGCCAAATAAAATAATAATTTTTCCCTTCATATGATTTGTAAATATCGCTATTTAGCCATGCTTCATGTTCTTCTCCAGTCCAATCATTATCATAACCCATCATAATAAAACCAATAATTTTATCATCATTGTATATTGCATTACAAAAAACATGTTCACCTTCAGACATTGCTAGAAAGGCATGTACTAAACTTATTCTGTTGCTGGCAACAAAATTCTCTTGTTCTTTTGTCACTTTAAGTTTAATCACTTTCATATAATTATCCCAAGTCACTTTTTGTAAATGAATCATACTAAACTCCTTCAATAATAAATACGAATTTATTATATCATATTTATTTCATAAAATATATTGTTTAGTTTATAAATAAAATATAAAACTTTTTATTAATATTAAAAACTTGACTAAATCTAAAAAAGAAGACTATACGAATGTATAATCTTCTTTTGTTTGAAATGTTAATAACTTTTTAAAAAATCTATTTATAAATTTCTGATCTATATGGTTCTGGGATATAACCCATACCAGCTAGTAAATCGATAGTACCTGTCACTTCTTGAGTTTCAAATGTTATTGTTTCATAACCATAAATAGTAAATGTTGCTGTAATCTCACTTAATCCAAGATATGCTGTAAAGACATTTGGTGCAGTAAATGTTGCAGTATTTAATGCTTCAGTAAATTCACTACAAAAATTATCATAAGATGTTTTAATAGAATCATCATTATCAATTTTCATTACACCATTATCCATATATATATGTTTTAATATGTGTTCGTTATTTTCATAAAAAACATATTCTCTACTTTGTGGGTATGCTACTGAATATATATATGTTTCTAAAACATTATCATATGCTTTTGTAAGTGATGAAGTTGAAATTGTAAGCATACTCTCTGAAAGTTCTGTTTTTATATAACTAACAAATGATGAATTCATCTTGTATGCACTTACCTTTGGTATAGTGAAAGATGTAGATCCAACCTTGCTAATTTGAATTGTTGTTTCGATTTCGTTTTCACCTAATAATGAATTAATCTTTACTTCAGCAATATTACCATTTTCAATCTTCATGACAATTGATCCAGTAGAATCTTCATATATGAAATCATTTAGTTTAAATTCTACGCTTTTAGCATTTTTATCATAACTTACTAATTCAATTTTATCAAATGAAGAAGCAAGTGCAGCCATTAAGCCATCATCAAGTTTTGAATTAAATAAAAAAGCCATGTCATAGTAACTTTTTGTAACTAAAAATGCTACCCAATTCATGTTTTCAACCTTGATTTCATAATAAAGATCATCAATCTTAGTATAGTAATAATTATCAGTAGGTACGTGTAAGTCACCTTTATCATTATATTCGAAGCTTAAAACCAAATCATCAGAAGATGGTTTTGAAACATCGTGTAATCTAATTAATGCTGTATATGACTTACCATCATAAAAATCTTGTGAATTATTTAATAAATCAGCAAATGCTTCTTCTGTTAATACATCATCTTCCTTTTTGCCAAATAAATCACAACTCATTACAAATAAACTTAAACAAAATACCAATATAATATTTAAAAATCTCTTCATTTTCTTTTTCCTTCTTTCCACTATTTATTATACCATAAAATAATTAAAAACTCACGAAATTAATAAATCCAAAAATAGACATGTTCTTCGTTTCGGGATACTTCTTTACCAGAGTTTGCGAGAACAACTTTTTGTGATGCATAATTATCGATGTTTGTTGTTACTAAGATTTCTTTGATACCTAATTTTCTTGCTTCAATGATTAATCGTTTTAAAATTTCTTTACCAAAGCCTTTCGAACGATATTTAGGTGAAATACAATAACCAATATGACCACCTACTTCTCTTAATGCATCAGTTAAGAAATGTCTTATTGATCCCATTCCTACTGGAATATTATCCACATATAAAAAGAAAGTAGTTTCAGGAACTCTCCAGCCATCAACCAGACCTTCTTGATTGGCATTTGCTTCTTTTCTTAAGAGCCATTCCTTATATTCATCGTATGATAAACCTTTTACTTTATTGTAAAAACCATTTTCTTCACTTTCGATGTCTTGTAGCATATTATAAATATCAATTCCATCATTTATTGATAATCTCTTTAGTTCAATCATTATATTTGTTTCCTTTTTTTAAATTATTACATGTATTATATTATAAATACAATTATTAATCAATTAAGTAATAAAACAAGACCATACAAATGTATGATCTTATTCTCTTTTTAAAAATAATAATAAATTATTATTATTGAAGTGCAATCACTGGACGTACACCATAAGAATCATTGTCTGGTTGTACAGCGTTTACTAGATTATCTGAATTTAGAGAAGACAAATCTTTATTAAATCCTTTAAAAGTATAACCTTCTCTTTCATATACTGATGCTACGATGTCAGATGGTTTTGATACTTTTTGTATCTCTTTACCACTAACTAATGTTCCTTCACCACCATCAAACATTATAGTGTATGTTTCTTCAACAGGTGTATTATCATCTTTTGTTTCTTTATTACATCCACAACCATAAGATATAAAAAACAAAGATAATAAAATAAATGATAGACAAAATTTCTTCATTTGATTTCTCCTTTTAAAACTAAAAAATGGACCTAGATATATTCATACCTAGATCCAATGGATATAATAATCATATTATAGATATTATCCCCAAATACAATTGAAGGGGCAATGTAAGTTTCCTAAATCTATACATATTATATCATATTTCTTGTTTTTCTGCAAAACAAAATATAAAAACGCCTCTTTATTCTTCATCTATAATAGATAAACCAAAACCTCTTTCATAAAGAATAGTTGAAGTATAATTATTTGTATTATCAAGTGTTCTTATTTCAATTGGTAATTTTCCGCGGAAATCACAATCATTAGCTGATTGATACATTAGATAAATACCTGCAGGAATGTTTGGCCCATATTGTTTAATGTTTCCATCGGTAATACGTGGATCTTCACTCATACCTTTAGGACTGTAACAAATCACAAAGGCTGAAGCATTAACAAATTTAGCCGCATCATATGGTAAATTAGTGCTTAAAACAATAGCTTTTTTGTTAGCATTATTAATTTTATCGATGAGTGTAGAAATATTACTTGCTGTAGAACTAGATAAATATGCATTATTACCCATTTGTGAGAATATTACAACTTTGTCATAATTTTGTAATAATGTTTCAAAACTACCTACGTTTACTTTATCAAGAGAAGTAATGGTTGCTGTGGCATGAGCTAAATCAAGTGCATATTGAACAGATGTAATTTCACTACTATTTGTCGCTATTATTAAAACACGATCAGTATTAGTTAATGGAAGAGCATTGTCATTTTTAACTAAAGTAATAGCTTTCATTGTTGCTTCAAATTCTTTTTCATGATGTTCAGTTGAACCTACTATAGTGATATTATCTTTATCACTCATTTTATAACCATTTAACAATTGATGATTGTTCTTTAATTTTAAAATTCTTCTTACTGATTCATTGATTCTATCTAAAGAAATAGCTCCACTTTCAACTTGATTACATATATCTTCAATATAATTTTTAAGGTTATTTATGCCATTTGATGTTGATATATCAACAGGCATTAAAATAATGTCAACTCCTGCATTTATGGCAAGTCGTGCTGAATCAGATTTTGAAAAGTGTTTATTGATTGCATCCATCTCCATCGCATCAGTAACAACAACACCTTGAAAGCCAAGTTCACCCCTTAGAATATCAGTTAAAATTGTTTTAGAAAGGGTTGCTGGAAGTTTAATTTCACTACCATTATAAATTGATGTATATGTTTCTAATTCAATTTGTGGATAAACAATATGTGCAGTCATAAACATTTCGATATCATTAATATTTTCAATGTATGGAATTAGTTCATTGCTTAATAATTCATCTAATGATTTATTAATCAATGGAAGACCAGTATGACTATCTGTTGATGTATCACCATGACCAGGGAAATGTTTTAATGAACCAATTACTGAATAATTGCTTAATCCTTTAATGTATGCAGCTGTTTGTGATGACACAATCACTGGATCATCTGAAAAACTTCTCGTACCAATTACAGGGTTATTTGGATTATTGTTAACATCAACTACAGGTGCAAAATCCACATTAAAACCTAATGCGCTAATTTCACTCGCAATAATTGATGCCATTTGTTCGGTTACTTGTAAATTGTTGATTGCACCTAGAGCCATATTACCAGGTGTTGTTGTACCTTCCTCTAAACGTACAACACGACCTCCTTCTTGGTCAACAGCAATCAATAGCCCAGGACGTCCTTCAATAGCATTAGCTTCTTGAATTTGTTGAATTAAATCGTATGTTTGACTATTGTTAACAATGTTTTGAGCATAAAGAATCATCCCATTAAAACTATATTCGCCAAGTAACTCTTCTATTTCTGGCGTTAAACTTGTCATATTAACACCACTACGACTTCTGCATGCAAGCATAATCATCTGTGCAACTTTATCTTGTAAACTCATTTTGTTAAGAACTTCTTCTATTAGCTCATCATCAGTTGGATTATCATCTATAATCTGATTATTATTAGGCGGAAGAATAGGTTCTTTTTCAACATTGATTGTACATGAAACCAATAAAGTAATTAATAATACTGAAAATAATAAAAATAGTATTTTTTTCATCATAACCCCCCATTATTATTTTATTTACGAGATGTGAATGAGATTAGTTAACCAATTTCTTTTTCCATTGTTGCCTCTTTTTCCCACAAAACCATCATAATTATATATTGAGTATATGTGAGATCGTGTTCTTTTAACAATGGTTAATAACGTCATAAAATCTTGTTGAAAACAGCATAAGTCGGAAAACACCTTTGTGTTTTTCGTAGTAAATAATTATCATCATATTATCTCATACTATAATTATATCGGTTCCCATTTAATTTGTCAATATAAATTCATTTATTTAAGTGTTATAGCATAAGATAATATATATAAAGGTTCTGCAATTATATGTAGAACCTTTCAGACCGTAGACAAAATATGGTTTTAAAAAGAGAAGCATTTTGTTTTGCTTCTCTTTTTGTATGTTTTTGTGATTATTATATCAATTTTAGTTTTGAGCAAAGAAATAATTGTGTTTTCTTTGCTTCCTTTTGTTTTTGTCTTGGTTTTTATTAACCAAGTTGCCATTTTTTTGAGATTATGGCATGCAAAAATTAAGAGCACTCGATTTTGATTTTTTTCAAGCCCTCTTAATGTTGTGATTCCAAGTGATTGTTTATATTTAGTATCACCAAATACTCTTTCAATTGTTTCTTTTCTTCTTGAATATATTTTCTTAACTTCAGGAAATAATCTTATCTTTTCGACATTATCTAGATGTTTTTGGTGAATGTGTCTTGTTAGTGTTTTTACTTTTGATAAAGTGCATCGATCCTTTAATGGGCAATCTTTACATGATGCTTCATCAGAACGATATTCACGATATCCATTTCTATTGGTTGTTCTATATGTTAATACTACGCCAGCAGGACAAGAAAAGAAATCACCATCACTATGATATTCATATTCATATTTCTTAAAGTAGCCATCTTTTGTCATTGGTCTTTTATATGGTGCTATTAATTCCTTGTGGTCTTCATGTACAGTCTTTGCTATGATAGGTGTTTTATAAGCTGAATCAGCTACAACATTTTTGATGTTTTTATTGTTTTTGATTGTTTCTTCATATAAAGGATGAAAAGATTGTGAATCATGAACATTGCCAGGTACTACTACACTTCCTAATACAAACCCATTATTATCACATACTGTTTGTGCTGAATATGCAAAACATTTCTCATGTTCACCTTTTACATAATATCCACTTTCTTTATCTGTTAATGATTCTTTTCTTGTTATTTCTTTTTCATCACTATATTCTAATTCTTTTCTTCCTTCACTTACTCTTATTTCATTAATCTCTTCATTTAATTGTTTTTCATATTTTGATAGTGATTCATTGATTGTTATTTCTTTTTTCTTGTTTTTGTTAGCATAGGCTTTTATATGCGTTGAATCAACAAATACATTCTCATCTTTAATATAACCTAAACTATATGCTTGATCTAAAATGTTAGTAAAAATATCTTTGAAAACTGTTGTGTTTTGAAATCTTCTCACATAGTTCTTACCAAATGTTGAATGATGTGGAACTTCATCAAAGAAGTCTAAGCCTAAAAACCAACGATATGCTACATTAACTTTGATATCTTCGATTGTTTGGCGCATGCTTCTTATGCCAAATAAATATTGAATGAAAACAATCTTAAATAAAACAACAGGATCAATACTAGGACGACCTATTTCATCTGAATACATATCCTTTACTAAGTCATAAATAAAACTAAAGTCCATTGTTTTATCAATCTTTCTTAATAAATGATCTTGTGGTACTAATTCACTTAGTGATACCATCGTTAAATTTTCAGTATTGGTTTTGTTGTTTTTAGT
>DBWT01000020.1 GCA_002309035.1 Caryophanales bacterium UBA1231
TTATCCTATTACTCCATCATCACCAATGGCTGAGTATACAGATGAATGGGCTGCAAAAGGTCAAAAAAATTTATTTGGTATGCCTGTTAAGGTTGTAGAAATGCAATCAGAAGCTGGTGCTGCTGGATCAGTTCATGGTTCACTTCAATCAGGTGCATTAACTACTACATTTACAGCCAGCCAAGGTTTATTATTAAAGATTCCAAACATGTATAAAATCGCTGGTGAATTGTTACCAGGTGTTATCCATGTTGCTGCACGTGCTCTTGCTGCACAAAGCTTATCAATTTTTGGTGATCACCAAGACGTTATGGCTGCTCGTCAAACTGGTTTTGCTATGCTTGCTACATCATCAGTACAAGAAGTTATGGATTTAGCTGGTGTTGCTCACTTAGCTGCAATCGAATCTAGTGTTCCATTTGTTCATTTCTTTGATGGTTTCAGAACAAGTCATGAAATTCAAAAAGTTGAAGTTATGGATTATGAAGTATTCGATAAACTTCTAGATAAAGCAGCTGTTAAACGTTTCAGAGAAAGAGCATTAACATTTGAAAATCCAGTTACACGTGGTACTGCTCAAAATGATGACGTTTACTTCCAAACAAGAGAACTTCAAAATCAATACTATGATAAAGTTCCAGCTATTGTTGCAAAATACATGGAAGCAATATCTAAAGAAACAGGAAGAAACTATGCTCCATTTGTTTATTATGGTGCAGAGGATGCGACAGATGTTGTTATAGCAATGGGTTCTGTTTCTGAAACATTAAAAGAAGTAGTTGATTATTTAAATAAACAAGGCGCTAAAGTTGGTTGCGTTACTGTTCATTTATATCGTCCTTTCTCAAAAGACTATCTATTAAAAGTATTACCTGAAACTGTAAAGAGAGTTGCTGTTTTAGATAGAACTAAAGAACCAGGATCTAATGGTGAACCACTATACCTAGATGTTAAGAACGCTCTATATGGTAAGAAAGCACCATTTATTATTGGTGGTAGATATGGTTTATCAAGCCGTGATACAACACCTGCTCAAATGATCGCCGTTTTCAAACACCTTCAAAAGAAAGGTCACGATAACTTTACAGTTGGTATTAATGATGATGTTACTCATCTTTCAATCCCAGTTGGTCCAGAAGTTAGAATGAATGATGAAGTATCTGAACTAGTATTCTATGGTTTAGGTAGCGATGGTACTGTGGGTGCTAACAAATCTACTATTAAGATTATTGGTGATAATACTGATCTTTATGCACAAGCTTATTTTGCATATGACTCTAAAAAATCAGGTGGTGTTACACGTAGCCACTTAAGATTCGGTCCAAAACCTATTAGATCACCATATCTTGTAAATAAAGCTGACTTCGTAAGCTGTAGCTTAGAAGCATATGTTGAAAAATACGATATGTTAAGCTGCTTAAAAGATGGTGGAACATTCTTACTAAATACTGTTCATGAAGGCGAAGAATTAGTTAAACATTTACCTAATGCTTTCAAGAAACAATTAGCTGAAAAACATGCTAAATTATTTATCATCGATGCAGTACACCTAGCAAGAGAAATCGGTTTGGGTTCACGTACTAATACTATTCTTCAATCTGCTTTCTTCAAACTTAATGAACAAATTATGCCTTATGAAAAAGCACAAGAACTAATGAAGAAATATGCTTATAAATCTTACATTAGAAAAGGCGAAGCTATTGTTGAACTTAACTATAAAGCAATCGATATCGGTGCTGATGGCTTAAAAGAAGTTAAAGTAGATCCAGAATGGGCAAAATTAAAAGTATCTAAACCTAAAGTAGATGCAAGTCGTCCTGACTTTGTTAAGAACATTGCTGATCCAGTTAATGCTATCAAAGGTTATGATTTACCTGTTTCTGCATTCAAAGATTATCCTGATGGCACAATGCCTGCAGGTACTGCTCAATATGAAAAGAGAGGTACAGCAAACTTTGTTCCTAAATGGAATTCAGAACTTTGTATTCAATGTAACCAATGTGCATTTGTTTGTCCACATGCTGTAATTCGTCCTTTCTTAGCAACTGAAGCTGAAATGAAAGGCGCTCCTAAAGCTACACAAACATTAAAACCAATGGGCAAAGGCTTAGAAGGTTTACAATTTACACTTCAAATTTCAGCACTTGACTGTACTGGTTGTGAAGTCTGTGTAAATCAATGTCCAGCTCCTAAAGGNNAAAGCTTTAACAATGATTCCTATTGAAGAAGCTGATGATGAAATTAAACAAGCTAAATACTTCTTTAATAATGTAACTTATAAAGATAATTTAGTAGATAAATTCTCAAATGCTAAAAACTCACAATTTGCACAACCATTATTTGAATTTAGTGGTGCTTGTGGTGGATGTGGTGAAACTCCATATGTTAAACTTGCAACACAGTTATTCGGTGAAAGAATGGTTATCGCTAATGCTACTGGTTGTTCATCAATTTATGGTGGATCATTCCCAGCTAGTCCATATACAACAAATAAAGAAGGTAAAGGTCCTGCTTGGGCTAATTCACTATTCGAAGACAATGCTGAATTTGGTTTTGGTATGAAAGCGGCTGACTCTGCTTTAAGAGATCATTTAGCAGTAGTTATGGAACAAGCATTAGAACAAGGCACTTGTGATGAAAAAGTTAAAGAACTATTTGAAAAATGGTTACAAAATAGAGAAGATGCAAGAATCACTAAAGAAGTAAGAGATGAACTTGTACCTCTACTTGAACAAAAGAAAGAATGTGCAACTGCTCAAGAAATCTTAGAATTCAAGAACTATCTTGTTAAGAGAAGTCAATGGATCTTTGGTGGTGACGGTTGGGCTTACGATATCGGTTACGGAGGCTTAGACCACGTTATCGCTAATAATGAAGATGTTAATATCCTAGTTCTAGATACAGAAGTATATTCTAATACTGGTGGTCAATCATCTAAATCTAGTCCAACAGCTTCTATAGCAAAATTCACAGCTGCTGGTAAACATGGTAAGAAGAAAGACTTAGCTTCTATAGCAATGAGTTATGGACATGTATATGTAGCATATGTTGCTCATGGTGCAAGCCAAGCACAACTTCTAAAAGCTATGAAAGAAGCTGAAAGCTATCCAGGACCATCTCTAATCATTGCTTATGCACCATGTATTAACCATGGTCTAAAACGTGGTATGGGTAAAGCACAAGAACAAGCAAAACTTGCTGTTGAATGTGGTTATTGGACACTACTTAGATATGATCCAAGATTAGCTCAAGAAGGTAAGAATCCACTAGTTGTTGATTCTAAAGAACCTGATTGGGATAAATATGATGAATATCTAATGAGTGAAACTAGATATGCTCAATTAAAGACTATTAATCCTGCAGAAGCTGAAAAACTTCTTGCACAAAACAAACTTGAAGCACAAAAGAGATACAATAATTATCAAAGAATGCTTAAAGTTGAATACAAAAATTAGGTTTAATAATTATAGTTATAAAGGTGGTATCAAATGATACCGCCTTTTATTAATCTTTAAAAAAATTTGTAGTAATATTAATTAACAAATTTTATAATTATCTATTATGTAGTAAAATATGTAGTAGTGTTAACCGAATAGTAAAAAAAATTACCGCTTACGCAAAAAATATTGTTTTTTTGGTTATATCATAATAAAATAATAAAGGAGGTTTGAGGTGGCTATTAAGTTTAAATTTGTTCATGATGAGGCAATTGATGATGTTGAAATAATTATCAAAGCCAAATCACAAAATAAAGATGTAGAAAAAATATTAAATGCTTTAAGTGATACACTTGTTAATAAAAAAGTAATAGAATTAAATGAAATGTATAATGATATTGACATTAATGATATTATTATCATATCTAAGCAAGATAGATATTTGTTTATTAAAACTGTTAATGGTAAATATGTTATCAATCAACCGCTTTACAAAATGGAAGAAGTATTAGATAAAACGTGGTTTGTTAAAATTTCTCAATCTGAGATTGTAAATTTAAAATACGTTAAGAAATGGAATTTTGATAAAGGTGGTATTATTTTGATTGAATTATCTGATGGTACTACTTCATATACTTCAAGACGTTGTGCATCACATATTAAAGAAATATTAAAGAAAGGGGGAAACCAAAAATGAAAAGAAAAATAGTTAAAAGATTAGTTTTAGGTTTTATTCTTGGTGTTACTATTTGTTATTCAATTTCATTTATTATCTTTTTGTGTCAAAAAGAAATAAGAGTTTTATCAAGTATGCTTGAAAATAATTTAGGTATTATATTTGGAAATATAGTTCAAATATTAGTAACTGGAATATTTGGTATGATTTGTTTTGGTGGGACATTATTTTATGATATTGAATCTTGGGGATTATTCAGGGCAACATTATGCCATTATCTTGGTATAGTAATTGGCTATTTTATCGCTTCATTTGCTTTGGGTTGGTATCCTTTCACTTGGTTTAGTGTTTTATTTATATTCTGTTTTATGACGATTGGCTTTTTCATAATTTGGGCAATTATTTATTTTAGATATAAAAAAGAAATTAAAGAACTTAATGAAAACCTTGAAAAATACAGGGAGGAAAAATTAAATGAAAAAGATGAATAAGATTAAATTTTGTTTTGTACTTACTATTTGTTTAATGCTTACTTTTGTTTTATGCGCGTGTGTAATAAATGATAAACCATCAAATGGTAATACTCCAGTCATTGAACCAACAGTAGAAATGACAGAAAGTTATAAATTAGCAAGAGAAGAATTCAAAAAAGTAACAGGAATAGAATTACCAGAACTTGCTGATCTAGAAGTCGATGATTTCCCATTTGAAGATGGTGATACTTCTTATTGTTTTGATATTATCGATGGTAAAAGCCTAAATTATGAAACTTATTTAGTTTTAGAACAATTTGCGCTAAATTTACTTGGTCAAGCAGATTCGGGCTTTCCAAGGGGTGATGAAGAGACAGGAAGAACAGTTGAATGGACAATTGAATTAAGATGGTATCAATTAATGTGGGATAGTACAAATAAAGCTATTTACATTAATACATATTTAAAACAAGGTCCAGTAGATTCTGAAATGACTGAAAGCTATAGAGAAGGAAGAGAAGCCTTCTTAAGAATAGTAGGTATTTTACTTCCTGAAAAAGCAAATATTGAGTTGCTTGCATCATCAAGTTTTAGTGATACATATCACAATGCATGCTTCGATATGCCAGGTGATCAAGCATTATACAATGAATTTTTAGCATATTTGATGCAAGCAAATGGCTTTAATCCATCTGCTTCAGATGAAGAAAGTGTTAGTTGGAATTATAATTTAACTGAAAATGGTAAATTATACAACAGATGGATTACATTAATTTATGATAAAGATAATAATGCTGTATATGTAAATGGTGGAATGAGCCAAATGTTTTTGATATCTGTAACAACAGAAAATCAAGTATCATCAGTTGAATTAATTTATAATGAAGAAGTAGTTGAAGGCAATACTGCTAATTTAATTGAAGAATCTAATGTATCATTAAAAGCAATCCCAGGTGAATCTTATGAATTTAATGGTTGGTATGTTGATGGTGTTTTAGTAAGTACTGATAATCCATTAAATTATGTAACAGAAGCTAAAGATGTTTGCTTTGTTGCGTTATTCGAAGAACTAGAATCAGGTATGACTGAAAGCTATAAACAAGGTAGACAACAATTCTATCAAATATCTAATTTATTATTACCAGAAATTGAAGATGTAGAATTAAGTGATGAATCATCTTTTAATGTTGATAAAAAGAGTGCTAGATTTGTTGTTGAAATTATAGATGGACTTTATGATGCACTTGTAGCAGGCTTAAAAGAAGAAATGACTAAATACCCATTAGCTGATAATAATAATCATCACGAAGAAGAAGGTTTTATGATTTTCTGGGAATGGGATTATGAAGATGGCGGAAGATTCCATAAAGTGACTATTTGGGCTCAAAAAGATCGAAATACAATTGAAGTTGGTTATGTATTTAGAGATTATTTCACTCTTACTTTAACCGCAACAGAAGGTGGTTCAGTTGAATTAAGACGTTCTGGCAGACCAGATGATGATAATATTCTTCATGCATGTACTGGTACATATGTTGATTTATATGCAACATCAAGTGAGGGATTTGAATTTGATGGTTGGTATATTGATGGTGTTTTACTTGATACAGAAGAACATATTGATTATAAAATTATAGAAGATATTGAAATTCAAGGTGTGTTTGCTGAATTACAATCTAATATGACGGATAGTTACAAAGCTGCAAGAGAAAACATATATCAAATGTCAGAATTACTTCTTCCACAATATGAAAATGTTGAAGCAACAAACAGTGTTTTTGCTGAAGGTGAAGAAGGCACTCATACTGATGAGGCACAAACACAATTGGTTTTCACATCTAGCGAATTAGCACTTGCTGGATATAATGAAATTAAACAATTACTTGTTGCTGCTTATGGTGTTCCTGCAATGGCTGATGAAGGTGAATCAATGTTAATGCTTCAATGGTCGGTATTATTCCAAGATGCACCTGTTCCTTATAGAATTGAAGTAATGATGAATTATAGGGTTGATTCAACTAGTATTAATTTTATGTGGAGAGAACAACCAATAATTAATATTACAGTTACATATGAAGGTCCTGGGGAAGCTCATGGTGTATATTTTGATATGGTGGATGGCGACATTGTAGAAGTTCCATATACATATTATTTTGAAATAAAAGCAGCTTTCCACGGCACTTTAGTAGCAATTCCTGATGAAGGTATGCAATTTGATGGTTGGTATGTAAATGATGAATTAGTATCAAGTGATTTAAGATTTACATTTGATTACAAAGCTCCTAATTTTACAGATATTACTTTCAAAGCAGTATTTTCAAAGCCAAAACCTGTTGAAATGACAGAAAGTTATGCTGGTGCTAGAACATCTTTAAATAATGTATCGGGTATTTTACTTCCTGAATTGGAAACTGTAACAGCTATGTTTGAAGAATTAAGCAGTGGTCAATATATGATAGATGTAAGTGGTGCAACAGATGCTATCTTTACAACAATCAAAGATGCATTCACTTCACAAACAAATATAAATCCATCTCAAAATGAATTTAATATGGATGTTTGGGATTTCACTAGTTTAATGGATGGTGAGACAACGGCACAACTTAGATGTTTCTTTGATAGCGGACTAGTTGTGATTTTCTATGAAGAATTTGTTGAAGAATCAGATGTAACTGAAAGTTATGCGAAAGCCAGAGATGAATTTTATGCAGTAACTGGTGTGATGCTTCCAGATATGGAAGGATTAGAGGTAGATGAATATCCATATAATGAAGGTGATACTTCATATTGTTTCGATATTACATCTGGTGATAATTTAAGTTATGATACATTTGAAGCTTTTTTAGCATTCTTTGATGAGGAATTGTCTTCTTGGATGAAAGAAGAATTTAGTGATGGAGGTTATTCAAACATTAATTATACTAGTGTAACAGGTGACTGGATTGGTTTAATTTGGGATTCATATAATAGTGCAGTTTACATTAATGCATTAATGAGTGATGTATCAGTATATGATACATTTAGTGATGCAAGAATTGCTTTAGAATCAATCAATGGTGTTACAATACCAGAATATGAAAATGTAACACTTGAATGGTGTTCATTCAAAGAAGATGGAACTGAAACTACATTTGGTTTTTCAAGTGAGAATTTTAGTGAATCTACATACAGTGATATAGAAGCCATATTTAATGATTTATTTGGTGAATATACATCAAAAGATGAAAACGATGGATATATTGATACGTATTGGTCATCAGATGCATATAATTATAGCGTATCTTGGGATCCAAATGGTCATACAATTGATATTAATATGACAACAAATCATTAAGATAAGGGACTTATTTAGTCCCTTTTTTCTTATATCAAAGATAATACGTTGATTAATTTCAACGTATTTTTAACATTATTTTATCAAAACTATTGACAACGTAACAATGTTATACTATAATGATGTTGTATTTATTAAGGGAGGCATAAATAATGATTTCCAAAAAGGATTTGTTAGTTAAAATGAACATCTCTTATGGACAATTATATCGTTGGAAAAGAGAGGGCTTAATTCCCGATGAATGGTTTGTTAAACAAAGTGTCCCAAGCGGGCAAGAAACATTTTTTGATGAAACTTTAATCATTCCTCGAATTGAACAAATCTTAGGATATAAAGATAAATATCAACTTGATGAAATGAAAGATATCTTTTCTAAAGATAATGATGTCAATTATAATTTTAAGAAAGCATTAAATCTTGATATTATTGATCCATATTTTTTAAAGATATATCTTAAAGATAGGCACAATGTTTCAATCACGGAACTAGCTGTAATATATATATTAACAGAAGCTGATGAATACATTGATAGTATTAATTATTTAAAAGAAGACTATACTAAAGTAAATAAAAATGATATTGTATATATATTAGAATATGATGATGATTATTTTATGTTGATTGCTAACAACAATTTAATTATTGATCATCAGTTTAATATATATAAACAATACAAAATTGAAGAAGCTATTTTAAAAATAGCATCATTGATATAAGGAGTATTATATGGCAGAATTAAATATATTTGGAACCAAACATATTTCAGGTGGAACATTTAAAGATATTAGTGTTTTAGGTGTTTTAAATGCTGATGGTGATGTTCATACAGATGATTTATCGGTTTTAGGTAAAGCATATTTTGAATCTAATGTTTTTTCAAATGATGTTGATATTGTCGGTCTTGCTGAAATCAAAGGCAATTTAAGATGTCAAAATGTCGATATCATTGGAAAAGCAACAATTAATGGTAACGTTGATTCAACAAAACTAGAAGTTGTGGGCAAAGCAACAGTCTTGGGTGATGTGAATGTTGATCAAGCTGAGATTGTTGCGGTAGGATCATCATTCAATAATATATATGGTGATACAATAAAATTTAAAAGCAATCCAAAATATAAAGGCGTTACAATTAATAGCGATGATCCTGTTACAGCAAATGAAATTGATGCGACAAACATTACATTAAAGAATATTAAAGTTAAAAAAGTATCTGGCGAAAATATTAAAATATTAGATAATGTTGAAGTTGAATTAGTTGAATATTCAAAAAGTTTATCTATTTCAAGAGATGCTAAAATAGGAAAAATAGTAAAATTTTAAAGGAGAATAATTATGAAAACAAAAATTGAAGTAAACGGCGAAGAAATCGATGTAGATTTAGATAATCTATCTGAAGAAGAGTTAAAAGAATATAACATTAAAGTTAACAATGGTGAAGAAGGATTTATCCGTCCAAAAAGAAAAGCAGTTAGAAAGATTAGACAAATCATTCCACTTATCTGTATTATGGCATTCTTCCTTTGTGGCTTTTTAATCCCTGATGGATGGCGTTGGAGCTGGACAATATTATTACTTATTCCATTTTTTGAGACATTACTTTCATTTGAATCAAAAAAGACAAGAAGAATTATCGCATCTTGCCTTACACTAATTATTATTGCTGGAACAATATTTATTGGATGTTACTTTCATGTATGGTCTTGGTGTTGGGTTTTCTTCTTTCTAATTCCTATTGTACATATTTTAGCTGAATAGGTGTTTCATGAATCAAAACAAAGAATATTTAGAAAAGGATATTAAAAAGCATAAACCCAATTTATTTATTCCAATATTTAATACAATTCTTGGTATTGCATTTATCATATTAATGATAAGAGTAACAATTTATAATCATGTAAATCCATTATATTTAGTAATCGTAATAATTATTGTTTTAATCTTTATTGGCGGTAGCTTTTTCACATCTTTCTTTTTCAAAAGGAAAAATAAGAAATTAACAAAAGATTTTGACAAAGAAACTGAACTATTGTTTAAAGCAATGTATGAAATTAAAAAAGGAACATACATTGAACCAAACACAAAAGTTGAGTTTGAAATCCTAGATGAGTATCAAAATATCCCCAAAATTGAATTTGATAAAGAAAAAAGAGCATTTATTCCAACAAATCATTTTGATATTTTTATCAATATGTCAACAAGCTGTTCTGGTTTAATGGTTGATTACAATACTTTACATGTAATATCATACGAAGGAATGAGTCCAAACTCTATTTGGAAAAAGAAACATTTAACACTTCCTCCTTCTAAACAAGGATCTTTAAAATTAAACCTTCATGAATACAATAAAATGAAGCATCTAACATTAAAAATTCTAAAAGATACAGATATGTATTATGATCCAAAAAGTGGAATATATTTAATTGGTGAATTAAAAAGAACATCTTTAGACGATATTATCCAACTTGGAGAAAATCTTTTTGTAGCACTTTATGAAAACGAAGTTAAAGCAATATATGTCATACTTCCTCCAAAACTATTTAAAGAGCCAAAGAAAAGAAAAAGTTCTTTAAATATAAAAAAGTAATTTGATTTAATTCAAATTACTTTTTTATATTATTATTAGAGTTTTATGTATACATATAATGTAATAAAAAAAGAATAATTTAGCCTAATTTTTTAATTTCATTAAAAAGCAATAAAATTTACTAAAATACCCATCTATGATATAATAAAATAGATTTAAGGAGATATATAAATATGTCTAAATTAGAAATAAAAAACTTAAATGTATCAGTAGAGGGCAAAGAAATTCTTCATGATGTTAATTTAACAATAAATACTAATGAAATCAATGTTATTATGGGTCCTAATGGTACTGGTAAATCAACTCTTGCCAATGCGATTATGGGGCATTATAAATATGAAATCACTAAAGGTGAAATATTATTGGATGGTGAAAATATAACAAATCTTTCAGTTGATGAAAGATCAAGAAAAGGTTTGTTTTTAGCAATGCAATATCCTGCTGAAATTGAAGGTGTAACAAACTCAGAATTCATCAAAACAGCAATGGAATCACGTTTAGAAAATGATGAACACATTTCCCTCTTTAAATATATCAAAGAGCTTGAAAAAGCTACTAAAGATTTGAAGATGAATCAAGATTTACCACATCGTTTCGTCAATGTTGGTTTTTCTGGTGGTGAAAAGAAAAGAAATGAAGTTCTTCAAATGAAATTATTGAAACCTAAATTTGCGATACTAGATGAAATTGATTCAGGTCTTGATGTTGATGCTTTAAGAATTGTTGGTGAAAATGTCTATAACATGAAATCACCATCTTTTGGAGCATTAGTCATTACACACTATGAAAGATTATTAGATTATATTATTCCTGATTATGTTCATATTATGATTAA
>DBWT01000048.1 GCA_002309035.1 Caryophanales bacterium UBA1231
ACATCATGGAGAAATTTTAATGCATCGGATAGCAACGAAACTGGCATGTTGTTGAAATATGTTCCACACTCAAAAGTTATATCTCCACTATAGTTGTTTTCCTTTAAAGCTTTAAAGATAGGATCAAATTCAATTACTAAAGTGAATGGCAATTGATGATTGTCATACACTTTGTCATTATCATGGATATGAAGGCAAACAATCTTGTCTTTTAACTTATTGATAAAGTCAATCGCATTTGAACCAGTGTTCTTTGTCTCAGCATGACCAATATCTAAACAAACTTTGAATGATTCATCATCAATTCTTCCTAGTAATTCAATAAAGTCTTCTGGTTTTCCAAATAATTTATCGCTAAGTGTATTTTCAATCGCAATTACAATTTCATTTTCGTGAACTATATCAATAATGGATTTAAAGAAAGCAACGTTTTCATCCATTGTACAGTCACTCACTGGATGTAAAACACAATATTTTGATCCTAAGATATGCGAAACTTCTATACTCCTTTTTACCAGTTCAAAATGCCTAGCATTTTCCTCTTTAGAGACACCATTTCTAAAGCACGGAACAGAACCATGAGTTTGATTACAATAAATGCCAATTTTGTCTGTACACTTTCGAAATGCAACAGCCTTCTCTTTATAATTATTGAAATTATAAAATAAATCAAAACCTAATATTGGAAACATCATTGTAAAATCAAAATAATCGAATCCCGATTTTTTTAATGTTTCCACCACCAATTCCGGACTTCCTAATCTCGTTAGAGGAGCAATGTATGTCGAAATCTTTATTTTATGCATATAGCTTTTCTCCTCAGTAAAAGTTCAGATTGCAAATATAAACCAATCTTATGCATAAGTTTCAAACATGAAAGGTGAAGCTCTTTTGGCATACGATTTAAAAAACCATCACATTCGAATGTAATGTCACCTCGATAGTCAATTCTTACTAGAGCATCTAATATTAAGTCAAAATCAATGTTCTCGCTTAAAGGTAACCCATGTCGGTCATATACAAGGTCATTGTCATGGATATGAAGACACTTTACATAATTTCCTAGATTTTCAATCATATCCACCGCTGATGTTTTAACACCTTTTAGTTCTGCGTGACCTATATCAACACAAGCAACAAAGTTTTTATTATTAACAAGATCAAGAAGTTTTTTATAGTTGTCTTTGTTTGAACAGGCAGCTAAGGTTGGCATTCCTTTTTCATCACAATTAAACATGTTTTCTGTCGCAATATTAATGTCTAATTTTTTTGCTAAATCTAGAAAATTCTTGTAAAAAGCATAGTTTTTTTCTTCGCTAAAGTCATTTATAGGATGGACAACACAATTTTTTGCACCCAAAATTTTTGAAATTTCTAATATATGCTTTGTATATGTAATTCTTCTATCAATTTCATCTTTGTCAAAGGATTTATACCAAACCGGAAACAGTGAGTGGGTTTGATTACAAATTAAACCATTCTTATCAGCATATTTTCTTAATTCAAGCGCGTTGCTAAGATATTTTTCACTAGTAAAAAATTCGTTAAGATAATCCATTGAATAATCAAAAGTGTCAAATCCAGCTTCTTTAATTAAATGTAGCGACTCTTCAGGTGAACAATAATTTAGTAAGGCACAAGTGTTAGTTGAAACTTTTGGATAATAATCATCTAAAACAAATCCAATCCTTAGACCAACTACGTTTGCTTCTTTATATAGTCCGAGTTTTCTTAGGCCCATAAAAATGACAAAATCTTGTGAATTGTTGTTTTCTTTTTCTTTTAATAGTTGAAGTGCGAGTTGTCTGTTTTCAGAAAAATTACACCAAAAAGAATAAAACTGTGAATAAATATCGCTTATCTCCAAAGATAATCCGCGTTTCATATCGTAATCACAATACAAATTCTTAGTCTTATTGAACAGAAATCGGTTGATTAAAGCGGTCCTTCCTTCAATATGATTTCTTAAAAGCATTTTAAGCTCTGGTTCATGCTTTGAAGCTTGTCTATACAACCACTTTTCAACTATTAAAAGTATGAAATTATACTCACAAGAATAAACACCATCAGTTTCGTTAAGTGTAGATATATAATCATCGTTCCCAACTTCCGATATATATTTTTGTTTTAGTTTGTTGTAATCAGAAAAAGAAACAATATCAATCAAATTGTTCCAATTATTTCTTAGCCAATCTTGAAAAAATACAAAGTTAGAACACATTCCTTATTATTATATAATAAAAATCTGTAGTATATTATTTATTATTAAAAAATGATATTTTTATATAATATGAAAAGTTTTACGAATCAATTTAATTTACGTATTGAAAACCAACTAAAGTTCATAAATCTTTTAAGACATGGTCCACAATCAATAAATTATTTAGCAGATCAAACAAATATTTCATTTACAGCTGCAAATAAGATTGTTGATCAACTAGAGTCATTTGGTGTTTTAAATAAACGTAGTTTAAAACCGAGCGAAAAGAAAAGAGGAAGAACTCCTTCTCAAGTAAGTATTAATACTTCAGTTGGAGTTACGTGTGCTATCGACTTTTCATCTCAAGATTTAATTATCACAATAAACGACTTAGTAGGTAATACAATTGTGAAAAGAATTCTTTCTGATGTTTCTTTTATTGAAGAAAAGACTTTATCTCAAGTTGTTAAAGAGATAAAAGAAATGCTTAATCAAAAAGAAATCCAAAAAAGACCTCTTCTCGGCATTTGTATCGCTTCACCTGGCATGATTTCAAAAAATACCGGCGAAATAGAGGAATC
>DBWT01000022.1 GCA_002309035.1 Caryophanales bacterium UBA1231
AAAAATACCGGCGAAATAGAGGAATCGTTCCGTGTAAAAGCCGCCTCCACCATTTCGCTTAGCAATTATTTCTTTAACGAATTTGGTGTTAAAACAAATATCTACAACGATGTTAAAATCTCTTGTTTAGGCGAGACAATTGAAGGCTGTATCCCAAAAGAAGCAAGAAATTATTTATATGTTCATTTAGGAAACGGATGTGGTACAGCATTAGTAGTAGATAAAAAAGTTTATCAAGGTAAGAATGGTTTTTCAGGGGAATTATCAAATATAAAAGATAATCCTACAAACAATCGCTTATATGGTTTACGTAGTATAGCTTTAAAAGCTGAGGAAATTGATTCGACAATTTCTTATTCAGGAAAAGATTTAGTCGTCAATGTCGAAAAATTGATTGAAGAATATAAAAAAGAAAATCCTGTTTTATTAAAAGCAATTGATGAAACTGCAAAAGCAGACGCAATACAACTTATTGCATATAATGATTTGCTCGATCTTGAATACATTGTTATTGAAGGACCAGTTTTGCTTTTTAAAGAATATTTCAAAGAATCACTTCTAAAATATATAAAACAATATGACAACGTTGAATTTAGAGCGAAAATCATATTCTCATCATTAAATGAGAATTCCACCTTAAGTGGGGCTATATACCAAGCAAACAGTATTTATTTCTTGTCTAAATTAGAAGAAATCACCAGTATGAGAGACCCAACTGGCAATTACGACATTAGCGAATCGTTTGGTGATTATATCTAAAATAAAAGAGCCTTTGGCTCTTTTTTATTGTGATGGTGACACATTTCTTAGCCACCAATTCCAACTTAATTCATCGTTTCTACCATCGAATGGTAAGATGTCTTCTTCAAGTTCTTCAATTTGTTTAATCTCACCATTTAAATAATTATTTACTCTATTTTTAGCAGACACAATTCTGTTCTTTAAGAACCCCAGGCGTCCATCTAAAACTTCGTAGCCAAAAGGCTTGCACTCATTCATCCATTGTTTTTCCAACGATTTGTTAAATACATCAAGTTTAACTAATAGTTCATTAATTTGCTTGACAATAGCCTTTAAAGTATTAACGTCTTTTTCTTTATAAGCCTTTCTTACTCTGATTCCTAAATCAACTTTAATGGATAAGACATCACACAGATTGGCGAGGTTATCAAAAACATAAGAAAATCTAGCACTTTTGCTTGCTTTTTCCTTCAAAATACATGCAAATTTCTTGTATTTTTCAGAAAAACCATCTTTTACCTGACTATCAAAAAGGCCAAGTAATAAATCCTGATATAATAAGAATTTTGAAGGATTATATTGAGGAGGCAGTTCTTTTCCTAAAACTTGATCTGGCAGGTCTAAAGCTAAAAAGTCATCCAAATCATCATTTGTAACAGCTTTAACAAGTGAATTTATTTTATTAAGATCATAGTTTTCAAAATTAACGACAGACATTTCTGCAAGAGTTGGAAGAATTGAGTAAAATGAGCATTCATTTCCATCATCACCCCAGGCGGTTACAAATATATCATCAACTTTTTCTTTAACGCATGCTTCAAAAGCACATTTCGAAAATTGTAGTGATTTATAAATAGCAGGAGCAAATCCTTTCCATCTCCATGAGCCACCAGCAAAAACTAAAGGCTTATTAGTGGCTTTATGATTTCTAATCATATCGATGTAATCTTTAGTTTTATCGTGATAATAATCCCAATATACTAATTTGACTCCATCAGGAATTAATTCAATGGCTGATTCTGGCAGGATAGTTCCATAATATTCATCATTAACATTACTTAACCTAAAGTACATATCAGACCATATCATCGGAGAGAAACCATACTTATTGCAAATATCTCTTACTTTAAGTAAATGATTGCTAAATAATTTAGTTCTATCAGTGTAACCATTAATCTTAAAGTACCTGTTAAGTCCCATTTCAAATGATTCGTCCATGCCAATATGAATGTCTTCACTCTTATAACATTCTCTTGAGAATTTAATGATTTCTTCAATAAATTCATATACTTTCGGAGAGTTTACCATTAAAGTGCTCTCCCCATCTTTCAATTCACTCATTGGCCCCCACTTAAGAGCTTGATAAAGATGTCCTAATGTTTGAATACACGGGACCAATTCAACACCAAAGCTTTCACCATATTCAACAAACTCTTTGATATCTTCCTTAGAATAAGCACCTCTTAAGTAACCAAAGTATGGATATTTTTCTAACTTAAATGTATCTTCAGTATAAAGAAGCAATCTATTTAATCCCATTAATGAAGATATCAAGATCATTTCTTTTACTTTTTCATTTCTTAAAACACCATTTCTAGAACAATCAAGCATAACGCCTTTTGTCTTAAAGTTTTCAATGAATTCGACACTAAAATTAGTTTCACTATGTCTTTCTTTAACTAGAGTTAAAGCTCTAAATACTTGAGATAAATGAGAATACTCTACAAGAACATCATTATTGTTTTTTACAACTTTAAAAAGTGATAAATCTACGGAATTTTTAAAAGTGAAATTCAAATTTGAAAAATACTCTTCCCCGAGATACTCTTTTGCAATTTTTAAGGCTTCTTCAAACTTTATATTCATTAACTATT
>DBWT01000049.1 GCA_002309035.1 Caryophanales bacterium UBA1231
ATTATATATGTTTTCACCTTAGATATCATAAATCTATATTTTTTTAGTAGAATATATAATTTATTTTATCAATTATCACGTTTATAGCAAACAATTACATAAAAAAATGCAAACGTTTTATATTCGTCTGCAGTTTTCTTTTTTATATTATTTTTTTATGGCATCATAAACGGATTTTTTTGGAATGTTTCGGTCTAATGAAACTTGTTTCATGGCTTCTTTATAATCCATTCCTTGATTTATGTAATATTGATAATGTTCTTCAATTGTTAATTCATTGAGTGATAGTTGTTGTTCTGTTTTTTCTTCTTTGTTTCCTTCCATAATAATAACCATTTCGCCCTTTAAGTTTTCTGCTTCGCTTAAGATTTCACCAGGTGTTCCGCTGATAAACTCTTCATGGAGTTTTGTTAGTTCTCTAGCTAAAACAATTTGACGATTTGGATACAATTCATTAATGATTGTGAGTGTATCTATTAATTTATGAGGTGCTTCATAAAGAATAATTGTTGAATCAATTGTTTGTAGTTTTTTTAATTCTTCTTTCTTTTTGGTTGCTTTATGATTTAAAAAACCAACAAATAAAAACTTGGATGCATCTATTCCTGATGCTATTAAAGCTGTTAAGGCTGCGTTTGCTCCTGGGATTGGTACAACATCAACAGCTTTTTCAATTGCTGTTTTCACAACTAAAGATCCTGGATCAGAGATAATTGGAAGACCTGCATCAGAAATAATGGCAACATTTTGACCATTAAGTGCTTTTTCAACAATTTCTGAGGCTATTTCTTTTTCATTGAAAAGGTGAACTGATTTTAATGGTTTTTTAATATCATAATGATTTAAAAGTTTAAGTGATGTTCTTGTATCTTCACAATAAATAATGTCAACTGAATTTAATGTTTCAATAGCACGATATGTAATATCTTTTAAATTACCTATTGGGGTTGCTACTAAATATATTTTAGCATTATTGTTTTTGAAACTCGTTTGTCTTTTCATTATTATCACCTTTAAATCTAAAGATTTTTAATATTTCAATTCGATATTCACCATTTTCTTTATGAATATATAATGGTTTTTCGATTTTTAAACCACCTAAGCGTTTAGACTTTAGACCTTCGATTAAAATGAGATAAGCATCTTTTGATGATTTTTTTGGATAAATGAATTGTAATCTTTTAGGTTCAATTCCATATTTTCTAAATGCTTCAATTACATCAACCATTCTTTCTGCACGATGAACTAAGTAAAACTTTCCATTGTCTTTTAAGAGTTTTCTAACTGAATCTAATAATTCATCAAGTGTAAGTGTGGTTTCATGTCTTGCGTTTGTTAAATAATCATTTTTATTAAAATTAGAATGTTCTTCTACTTTAAAATAAGGTGGATTTGAAACAATCACATCAAATTGAGATACACCTACTACTTTATAATAAGTTCTAACATCTTGATTAACTATTGTGATTTGCTTTTCTAAATGATTTAGTTCAACACTTCTTCTTGATAAATCAGCAAGTTCTTCTTGTATTTCAATACCTGTTATATGATTCTTTGTTTTGATTGATAAAAAGAGTGGAATAAAAGCATTACCACAACCAATATCTAAGATTTCTTTATCTTTTGGTGAAAGATTAGTAAAATTAGCTAGTAAAGTTGAATCAAGTGAGAAATTAAATTTCTCACTATCTTGTATTACTTTTAGACCATCATATCCTAAGATATCATTGATAACTTCTGCCATACTATTTCCGTTTTATTACTTCGACTTCCGAAGCATAATGTGATACTGGCATTGAATCAGGATCTTCTTGCGTTCTGATGATTTGTTTAATATAGTCTACAGCAACCACTTTGCATGATTCACAAGTTGGCGTTTTAACAATAGAACCAACTGGTGGAACAATTTCTTTTAATTCTTGGTATAGTTCATTTTCATATGCGATGCAGCACATTAGTTTTCCACATGCACCACTGATTTTTGTGACATTTAAACTTAATGATTGGTCTTTTGCCATCTTCATTGTTACTGTATCAAATGTTTGAAGAAAGTTTCTACAGCATAACTCTCTACCACATGGCCCTAAACCACCGATGAGTCTTGCACCTTCCCTTGGACCAATCTGTCTTAGTTCTACTCTTACTTTAAATTGAGGAGTTAATCTTTTTAATAAATCTCTAAAATCAACACGATCTTCAGCAGTATAGAAGAAAACAATTTTTGATTTATCAAATGTGTATTCTGCTGATAGTGGTTTCATATCTAAGTTAAGTTTTCTTACTTCAGTTTTAAATACTTGAAATGCACTTTCAGCTTCTTTCATATTTTCTTCATTTCTTAAGTATTCTTCTTGTGTTGCTTTTTTTAAAATTGGTTTAATTTCTGTTTCAAATGATGTTTCTTCAATTTCACGATTGGGAATAACTACTTGACCTAATTCTTTTCCTCTAACTGTTTCGACAATAACATAATCGTTTTGTTCGAATTTGACATTGAGAGGATTGAAATAATAGATGCGTCCCATACCTTTAAATTGAACACCAATTACTTCGATCATCATTTTATGCTCCTTGTAACTTAATACATAGATTAGTAAAAACTAACTCAGGGCTTACATTACCATTGATTTTTTCAATTGCTTGATTGATTATTTCAATATTTTTAATTAATGTTTTGATATTTAAGTTATCTTTATTGATTTTATTAATATATGTATTGAAGTGAATTTGTTCATTGTTAAGATATTTGATTAATTCTTTTTCCAAAATTATTAAAGATGCCATAAAGGTATATATATTTTCTTTAGATGAAAGAATGTTTTTGTTAAATAAATAATTAATATATAAATCTTTGTTTAATGCTAAATCATTGTATGTTCTAAATATATATTCATATAGTTGTGTGTTATTAAAATAATGTTCTTTTGCTTCATCAAATGAATCAAATAATTCACTTAGTAAATATGAAGCATCTTCACCAATATTTGATGATTCTAATAAATCTTTGATTTGTGTTTTATTGATTGGTCTAAAACGAATGATTTGGCAACGTGATGCGATAGTTTCAAGTAATAAATTAGTATTAGGAGTGATTAAAATAAAATAGTTATCACTAGATGGTTCTTCTAATGTTTTTAAAAGCGTATTAGCTGATGCTCTATTCATAAGATGAGCATCTTTGATGATATATATTCTATTCTTACCAGTGATAGATGTCATATGATCTTCATGAATTAAAGAGTTAATTTGATCTTTTCTAATAGAATCACTAATTGGTTCTACTAAAAAGATATTTGAATGAACATGATTGATGACATTACGACAGTTATCACAAACTCCACATGGTTTATTGTCGCTTGTGCAAAGCATCTTTTCAGCAAAATAGTATGCTGCATCGAGTGTACCACTGCCATTCGTGCCTTCAAATATATATGCATGGGCTAAATGATTTAATTCAAATGCTTTGTTGATAATATCAATTGCTTCTTTTTGATAAGTTAGAATATCCATTAGTTACCTCTTTCTTTAATAAATTTAGTGACTAAATTGATAACGTCTTGACATTCATCATGAATGTTTTGATTTCCATCAACAATGACAACACGATCACTAAATCTCTTAGCTAAATTAAGGTAAGCATCATAAACCATTTGATGGAATTCCAATTTTTCAAGTTCCATTCGATCTAATTCTTTTTGATGTTTTTTTCTAGCAAGACCTAATGTTGGTTCACAAAGTAAATAAATAGTTAAATCAGGCATAAAACCAAGGGTTGCGAAAAGATTCATGTTTAATACTTCATCAACACCAATGCCCCTTGCTACACCTTGATATGTAAGTGATGAATCAATAAAACGATCACAAATAACAATTTTACCTTGTTCAATGGCTGGTATGACAGTATCCACTAGATGTTCTCTTCTTGATGCGGCATAAAGAAGGGCTTCTGTTCTTTTGTCCATTCCTACATTATCCACATCTAAAATAACATCTCTGATTTTTTCAGCGATTCTACTACCACCTGGTTCTCTTGAATATATTACATCAATATTTAATTTATCTAATGCTTCTTTTAAGGCATTAATAACAGTTGATTTTCCACTACCATCATTGCCTTCAATTGTGATAAATAAACCTTTCATATGATACCCCTTATTATTTAAATCTTGTCATTATTAGAACAGTTCCGCTTAATACTTTTATATATGCGTTCTGTCCTAATGCTTCATTGTCAATTCCTAATGGAAATTTATTAGTAATTGTTTGATTCTCAATGTTGTATTTTAAACCTTGAATTGTTATTTTAGCTTCATCTGTTAAAGCAAAAATTGAAATAACGCCTGTTTCTTTGAAACGATATATCGCATTTACTAAAACAAAACAAACTAATTCTTTATCGATTAATTTAATATTTAAATCTTGATACTTATGAAGCAATTGAATGTTTGCGAGGGAGTGTTCAAATCTTTTACCTAAAGCGCCCAAAATCACGAAGTCGCGATAACCTCTGCTTTTGGCTTCACTAATAGCTAAGTCTAAATCAGTGTTGTCTTTAACAATAGGATAAATAATAGTTGGAATATTGGTGTTAAATGAACTAATGGAATCTAAATCACCAATTATTAAATCAATCATATTCTTATCTTCAATATAATTGTAACCCCCGTCAACGGCAATCAATAAATCGCCAGGTTCTTTAATTATTGGTTCATTATGATATTCACCGTTCGCAATCAAAATGCATTTCATATGTTTTTCCTCTTTATGTAATTATACCATTTTTTGTCAATGTTCTCAAACAAAAAGACTATAGAGTAAATCTCTATAGTCTTATTTAAACAAAAAACATGTTAAATTAATGTTTTATCATTATTCATCAAAAAGAATATATTTATGACCATTGACAGTTACACTGATTTCAACATTTTCAGAATCTTCAATATGATAAACATCTTGAATAGCTGTTTCTTCTAAACCAGATACTTCAAATTGAATATCAAGATTACTTAGTATTGTTTGAGATATATATTCCCTTTCAATTAATGTTAGATATTCATACCATCTTTTTTCATGAATTAATGTTTGTGGACAAATCTTAGGTGCGTAGAAGTCATGGTGACGACGCATATTGATCATACCTAAATTATATTCAATTAAAAGTGATGCCATTAATCTCGCATTGTTTCTAATTGATAGTTCAAAATTGCTGTCGCTATTAATGCACATTTCAATACCAATGCCATTGACATTGCCGCCACCTTCTTTGTGACCGTCAGCCGCATGCCAAAGTGGAACTTTTGTATCATAACTTTGCCATATTGAATGATCGTCTACTGTGAAATGCCAAGAACATTTATCATTATAGGCATTACCATATGCTTTATCCCATTGTGCGTCAGCAAAGAATTTAGCATCTCTTCCCGCATATGATACACCAGTTTCATGAACAACAATCCAAACAACATTGTATTCATTTGGAACAGTATAGCCTTCATAGAAAAGTGCATCAAGTTTAGCTTGTGAAATTGGTTGATGAGTTTTATATGTAAATAAATGTTCAGTACAAGTATCAATGTCAACTATTTTTTCTGAAATGTTTGGAAGATGACCATTGTATAATACAACATAGTCTTCCATTTCATTAATCATTGTTTCATAGAATGTTTTTACATATATTTCATCTGTAATTTCATCAGGTCTTTTTGGAAGATTAATTTCATATTGAAGTAATTGATAAATTGTTGAACCAAAAACTACTTCAACCAAAAGGTGTGTTGTTTCTGCTTCTTTTGGTAGATGAATTGTTTTATAATCATAAATTACTGTTGGATCATCACAAAGCCAACGGAATCTACCACCAAAATTAGGAAGTTCTGTTGGAAGGATAGTGCCTTCAACAAAAGTAGTGTTTTCAAAGAAATCATCAAAATAAGCTAATGTTCTTGAATATCTTTCATTATAATCGATACCCATTGACATAACTTTAAAGTCTTTTGTCTTTTCTTGACCATCTTTTGAGACTGTGCATGTAATAATGACTTCTTCATCAAATTCATGATCAATTCTTTTACCTTCATTATTGATGAATTCAGGGCGGTTAGATATATATGTAATTTTTAATTCTTTATCTAAATAATACTGTTTTTGAAGATTTAAGTTTTTAACTAAATCATTAGTACTAATATATGAAGAAACATAATCTAAGGCTTTATCAAATAATAAATCTAAATCTTGTTTGATTGTGATAGTTTTTTCAAAATGATATTTATCAATATCAACCAATAGTTTTAATTGACGATCAACTTCTGATTTTGTCACAATTCTTAGATTTTCTAAAATGCTAGGTTTATCAAATGAATAAGTTATTTTATCATTTTCATTTAATACGATGACTTCATTATATAAATATTCATCTTTAACATCTTTGATGAATTCATTATATTGTTGTTGTGCTTCTTCTTCTGACATTTGTGTATCTTCTTGATTACCACAGGAAAATAAGAAGAATACAAACATTAAGATTGTCAATAATTTAATAATTCTTTTCATTTTAGTAATATACTTTCCATAAATAAAGTCCTTCAGCAGGGGCTTTATATGGACATGTACTCCTTTCCTTTTTTTCCATCGCATATTTTATATGTTCACTATCGTATTTACCTTCACCAACGCGCATTAATACTTCAACAATGATTCTCACCATATTGTGTAAGAAACCATTACCAACAATGATGAATTCTAAAATACCATCTTTTTCAATTAAATCAAAAGACTCAATTGTTCTTACTGGATTCTTATCTTTAACACCTTTAGAAAAAGATGTGAAATCATGAGTACCAATAAAATATTTCATTCCGTCTTTAATTTTATCAATATTAATTCTATTGTGATGGAAATATATATATTTAGACATAAATGGTGAATATTCATTAAGTGAAACAAAATAGTGGTATTCTTTTTTTACAGCGCTAATTCTTGCGTGAAAGCTTTGATCAACTATTTCAACATCTTTGATATATATATGTGGATAAACTCTTTTATTTAATATTTTCTTTAAGTTTTTAGGGGGAATATTAACGGAAGTATCAAAATGTGCTACTTGCCCTTTCGCATGCACTAATGCATCAGTTCTTCCAGCACCATGTATTATAATATCTTCTTTTAAAATAAGTTTTAATGCTTCTTCTAAAGTTGATTGGACAGTTACTAATTTTGATTGGCGTTGAAAACCATGAAAATTAGAGCCATCATATTCCATTGTTAGTTTATATCTCATTATAGCACCCTTAATAATATTAATCCTACTAATAATAGATTAAAGAAAATTAAAATAAAATAATCATATATACGCATTTTTAAGACATTGAGTTTTGTTCTTTTATTTCCTGGTACATATCCTCTTGCTTCCATCGCAAGCGATAAGTCATCAGCCCTTTTAAAAGAAATAATAAACATTGGTATCAATATTGAAATAACTTGTTTGATTTTTTTAACTAAATTACCTTCATTAAAATCAGATCCTCTTGATGCTTGAGCTTTTAAGATACGATCCATTTCAATAAAAAGTGTTGGAATAAATCTTAAGGCTATTGAAACCATCATTGAAAAGATTGATGTTTTGATTTTTAATAATTCAAGAGGTTTTAATAATGATTCAATAGCATTATTTAAATCAGTTGATTTAGTTGTTAATGTTAAAACATTAGAAAACATTATTAATACTAAAACTCTAACAACAATAAATATCGATGAGAATAAACCTTCATCATATATATGTACATTGATTGTTTTTAAGATATTTTGATTAAATATATTAAAATGAAATAAAACAAGTGAAATAGTAGCTATTGTTAAAAAGATTAATATTCTAAATTTAAGAAATCTAAAAAAGATTAAGAATAGAAGAAAGATTAAAGAAACAATAACTATATTTAAAACTGTGAAGTTCATTTCAAAAGTATAAATTAGTTTTCCTTCTGTTCTAAAGATTAATTGAAAAACAAAAGTAAAAATTAAAAGTGTAAATACATGTCTAATGCTTTTCAAATATTTTAAGAAAGGCACTCTTGTAAGTAAAATAATTAATAAAGTAAATACAACAAAACCTAAAAGAATCCATAAGTTATACATTGGTATCAAGAAAAGAGATACCATAAAAAGAATAACAGCGATAATCTTTATTCTTGGATCAATTTTATGAATAATACTATTAGTATTGTAGTAACTTCCAAATGCAATCTTATTCATGATCAATCACCTCTAAGATTTCTTGGTAAGTTAATGGTATTTTATCAAAATTAATTAATCCTTTTGTTTTTAATTCGACAGCAATTTTTGAGATAGTTGGTAAATCTAATGAATTGTCTTTTAAAAGTGTTTCATTGTTAAATAAATCTTCTTTATTACCATCATATGTAATTTGTCCATTGTTTAAAACAATAACTCTATTGCTTAGTTTAACTACTAAATCCATATCATGTGTGATGATAATAACAGTTCTATTATGTTTTTCTTTTAAATCTGTAACTATTGTTATGAGTTCTTCGCGAGCTTTAGAATCTAATCCTACTGTTGGTTCATCTAAAATTAATACTTTAGGGTTTAAAGCAAGAATACCGGCTAGTGCGATTTTTCTTTGTTGACCACCAGATAAGTTAAATGGTGATTTATCATATATATGTTCATCAACATTTAAAAGCTTTAAAGCATTTCTTGCGTGTGTTTCAGCATCTTTTTTTAATGATTTAAAATTAGACGGTCCAAACATAACGTCTTTTAAAACAGTTTCTTCAAATAATTGGTATTCACAAAATTGAAATGCTAGTCCAACATTTTGACGAACATTCTTTAGTTTTTTATTTTTCTTGCTTTTAATTACTTGGTCAAATACTTTAATTTCACCTTGAAGTGGAATTAATGTTGCGTTCAACATTTCAACAAGTGTTGATTTACCACTACCTGTTGAGCCGATGATTGTAATTATTTGTGGTGTATCAGAAATGGTTAAATTTAAATTATTAAATAATGGTTGTGTTTTTTGATAAGAGAAAGCTACATTTTTAACATTGATTCCCATATAGCATCCTCTAATTCTTTGTTGCCTTTTAACTTATTCAATAATTTAATCGTATCAGATACAGCTAAATTATTGTTGTTTAAAAGCTTAACATCTTTAATAATTTCACTAGGTGTTCCAATTTTTTGAATTTTACCATTATTTAATAAAATGACTTTGTCAAAATACATGACTTCTTCTAAATTGTGTGTTATCGTTATAATCGTTTTTTTGGCCTCATTTTTGAGCATTTTCAAACTTTTATTAACTTCACCAACACTTATTGGGTCAAGCATCGAAGTTGCTTCATCAAAAATCAAACATTCTGGTTCTAGTGCTAAAACACCAGCAAGTGCTACACGTTGCTTTTGGCCACCAGATAACTGTTCAGGATTTTTGTCAAGTAAATGTTTTACTTGAACTAATTCAGCATACTTATCAATTCTCATAAGCATCTCTTCTTTTGGTATACATCTGTTTTCTAAACCAAATGCGATATCATCTTTAACAGTTACACCAACAAATTGATTATCGGGATTTTGAAAAATAATACCAATTTTAGAACGTTCTTCTTCAAATGCTTTATCTTGTACATTTATACCATTTATATATATGTCACCACTATTTGCTTTAAGTAAACCCATCATAAGTTTGGTAATTGTTGATTTTCCACTTCCATTAGGGCCAATTAATACAACTGATTCATTTGGATTAATCGTAAAAGAAACATTATTTAAAACTATTTCATTACCATATTTAAAACTAACGTTTTTAAATTCAATCTTCATAATGGGTCTCCTTTCATTTATTTTTATCCTATCTATTTTACCACACTTTATTCGATTTTTCAACTAAAAGAGGGCTTACCTAAGTAAACCCCCTCTTTAGATTTAAATAAATTATTGATTAATAATATTATTAATTGCTTTTATTCTTAATGAACTAACATCTTCTGGTTCAAAAAGACTTTTACCATTATATATTTCTTCAGCAATTTTAATGTATTCATCAAACATTAAAACACTATCTCCAGTTTGTAAGAATGTTCCACACTTGTAGTAATAATATACATAAAATTGATTTGGATCCATTTTTTCTTTTTCTTCATTAGAAATATAAACTTTAATGATGCTGCCTGCTGGATCATATTCATACTTGAGTTCAAATTCAAATGGTAAATCATTTTTTACAAATGTTTTCTTAAATATATATTTATTTAATTGTCCTGTAAACATCTTATTTGTTGTCATTTGTCTTTTATTAATTTGAACACCATCTTTGAATTCCTTTTGTATTTGAAAATCAATCAAATAAATACGATTTCTAATGACTCTTACTAAACCTGCTTCATCTATATTATCAGGTGTTTTAGGCATCTGTTCAAATGTATCTGCCATTTCGTTATGAACATTCTTTATTTCTGGCAAACGTATTATATATTCATAACCTATATGTAATAAATCAAATTCTTCTTTTGAAACATTAAATTTAAATGTGTTATTAGATAATATATTTTGAATCAATACATCAATATTATTTTCTAAGCCTACTAATTCATTATAAGATTTAATTAATTTGGCTTCTACAACATATTCCCATTTACCATTAATGTAATATGTTTCGTCGAATTTATTAGTAACACTTATATAGTAATAGTTATGCCATATGTTTTTATCAACAACATCATAATTTGCTTGTAAACCACCATTATCAAATGTATAATAGTAATTTGGTTGAACAAGATATATATCTTCTCTTTGTTCAAGAATATGAATTATTTCTATTATCTCTTCTTTTGTTTTATCATTATTCCATTTTAAAGTGAGACCTCTTCTAAATTGATCGATGTTGATTTTGTTTGTGTCTATTTGTTCACCCTTTAAATATTTAACAATATATTCATATGTGTATGGATCATCATCTATTACTTGATCAGGACTAACTTCAATAAAATCACGAGGCGTATAGTCTTTTACTTGCATACTAGCACTGTGTGTAATTAATAAACAAACACTATTTGTAGAAAACTCTTGTTCAATAGAGACATCAACATATTTTTTTTCATCAGCTTTTAGATGTGCAAAACTTAAAACAAATGAAAAAATCAAACAAACAATTATTATAAATATTTTATTAATTGCTTTCATTGCTTAAACCTCCTATTTCTACTAAATAATCATCTACATAATTAGCTATAGCTGGATCAAATATTGTTATAAGATCTGAGTATTTTAATTTATAAAAATGAGAATTATTAATGTTATTAAAAGCTTTGATTGTTTTTTCAAAACGTTCGATATTTCTTCCTGTATATAGAATTAAACATTCATAATCACCATATCCAATTGAATAGTCATATTCAACAAAATAATGATCAAAGTCAATTCCATAATGTACATAACGTTCTAAAACAATTGTGTTCATTACATAATCATCATCACAAGTCATACTTGTTGTATTGTTGTTAAAACATAATTCTTCATTTTTAATAGGAAGTAATGTAAATTCATTATTAAAAGTATCAAATACTATTTGTGTTATGTTTTTGTTTTTGAGATAAACTAAATCATCTAATTTATAAATAAATTCATCATCTATATTTAAGTACTTAAAATATGTATCACTAAAAGATATTTTGATTTTTTCGTTGTTTTTTGTTTTTTCATCAATATATTTAGAATAATCAGTTTCAATATTTATTATATTATTAAAGTTTTGTATGATTTCGACATCAACAATATTTAATTGATGACCATCATATTCTTGCTGTTTTGTTTCAATGCTTAATATTTTAAACCAAATATAATCTAAATATATATCTTCGCTTTTTTCCATGTTTTCTGGCATATCATTAGTGTTTGGTTGATTATTAAAAATATTTATTCCTTCGCATGATGTTAAAGTAAAAATCAGTAGAAATACTATTACAATTCTTAATAAATTTATCTTCATGCCGGCACCTCCTTTATTAATTTGTTATCCAAATATTAAAACCAGACAAATCACCAATATTGTTTTCTATATCAAAATAATATGTTACTCCATATTCTAAATAAATATTAATTGTACATATTGATTGGGTTGTATACGCTAATAATATTGTTCTTTCGTCATCAGAATATATTTCTAACATATAATCAGGTATTTCAGATAGAGTATATCCTAGTGGATCTAACGGAATAAGAGAAATATTATAATAACCACTATACTGATAGTTTATATATCTAACATTTAAATCGTTAATATCTAGATTATCAAAGTGATTTATACTATTGTAATTCAATATAACATTAAATTGTCTCTCTATTTGTAAATTTATATTATCTAAATAGTTATATGACGTTTCAACCTTTACATAATATGTATCAACATTCAGAGATTTAAATACACGTGCTTGACCAATGCTATTGCAATTATTTGTTGATAGCATATTTAAATTTGAATCATATATTGTTATTGTTGAATCCCATGAATTATCAATTCTAAATTGATAGGTTGCAGCGTCAATTACATTTAGTTTATATATTTGTTTGTTTTTATAATTTATATTGTTATTAGATAAAATCACATTTTCACTAAAATTATTATATGAAGTATTTTGAATTATATGAGAATTTAATCCTGATACAATTGAAGTCATTAAGTAATTAGCAGCACTGTAAACATTTAATTTTTTCCCAATATATGTGCTAGTAGGATACACGCCAATTTGATTATTAAATACTAATCCACAATCAATATTAATTAAATCGCAAGTGTTTAATAGTACATTTTTAATGGTTGATAAAGAAATACTAGTATCAATAGAATGTAATAGAGCTATTGCACCAGCAACTATAGGTGAAGAAGCTGATGTGCCAAAAAAGTCATTGTACCCACTTGTCATAATTGATGTAGAATAAGCATCATAACAGGCAAACAGAGTTACAGTATTTTGACCATAATGAGAATGAGTAGATCTTTTATTTAAGTTATCTATTCCTCCAACAGAAATTACATTATCTAAAGAGGCAGCATAATTTGCTGGATAAACAGGATGATTATCATTATTGTAATCCGAATCATTATAACCACTAGACGTAACTGCTCCAGCGCAATTTCCAGCAGAACACACAAACAAACCATTATAATTTGACAATTCAGTATACAAATACATATCATTAACAGGAACATTATTCGAATTGATTAAGTGTGCGCTAAAATTAAGAATACTAATATCATTAATATTAGAATAAGCTATAGCAGATTTAACATAAGAAGAAGGAATAAAATTATCTAATACACCATTGTGTACATCATAGACCTTTAAAGACACTAAACTTACATCCCAACAAATACCTGATATTCCAAGAGAATTGTTACCCTTTGCACCAACAAGTCCAGCAACAGCAGTTCCATGACCATAGTTATCAACTAATGGTTGTTCAGGCGTATTACAAAAATCTTTGTGTAAAGAATTATTCAAATTGAAAGTTAAATCGCTGTGAGTACCATCAATTCCACTATCGATAATTCCCACTTTAATTGAGTGTTGTCCTGTTGTATAATCCCACACTGATGGTATATTCATTTGTTGATAGCCATATAAATAATTATTGTTTGGATCATTTGGAATGTTTGATTGAAGTTCATATAAATAATTTGGTTGAACAAGATATATATC
>DBWT01000002.1:0-2196 GCA_002309035.1 Caryophanales bacterium UBA1231
ATTGCTGGAAATATATGTTTAACCTATTGGTCTGACTTTGGTTGGAATAATTCAGTTAATAATGATGCAACAGCAAACATCACTGCTGATACATTGCAAGTTGTAGACAATGCTTCATTGGTTTGTAGAATAGTTCAAAACGCAGATAGCTATGCAGTTAAAGTTAATTATCTTACTATCAATACTACTGGATCCCTTAATATTATGGCTCATACTGATAATTATCTTAAAGCACTGCGAGTTGATTCTGATAATGTCAATCTTATTAATTGTAAACAGTTTAGAATCAGTGCTACTACTGAATTCGAAACGCAAAAAGATAAACTAACAAATGTAATGACGCTTCTTAATGCACCAGATACACCAATTGAAAACTTTTATGCAACTTGTGAAAGAGATGATGATAAGTGGGTATTAACAATTGTACCTGATTCTGCACTTCATACCATTTCATTTGATGCTAATGGTGGAGCTGGTGAAATGGCTGATATTGAAAATGCTTATTACAATTATGCTGCACCTAAATGTACATTTACTGCTCCTGAAGGTAAAAAATTTAATTGTTGGGCAGTTGGTTCACTAGATGGAACAAAAGTTACAGAAGGTAACAGTTTCGTTATTACTGAAGATACAACACTTTATGCTATATGGATGAACCAAGTTCCAAAAAAAGGTGAAATTAGATTTGGTTTATGGGCCGGTAAGAATCCAAGTGAAAGTGCTTATTCATATGATCAAGAAACTGGTACTTTAACAATAAAAGACAACTTTAATTATGATATATGGGTTAGTAATTCTGATCGATCAAATATTATAATTTCTTTTGATGGCGTTCATAATTATGGTGCTGCAGTGACTAACGAAAATAAATTATTCATTAGCAATCCTTATGGTGATATAACCCTTGTAAATAATGGTGAAGAGGCAGTAACAGTTTATCTTGTAGGTATATATACAAATTATTCACTTACAATTAAAGGCAAACTGAATGTCGTATTAACGGGAACAAATGATTCAAATTACCGTAATTTTCGACCTATAGACAGGAACCCTGAAAGAGGGCTTATTTATGCACAAGATAAATTTAGCATTTTAGAAAATGCCTCTTTATCTGCAATCGATCCTGCACTTCCAACTAACTGTCAAAATAATTCTGCAATTATTGCGGCGGGAAGTATTGAAATAGATACTACGGGTGAAGTAGAAATTGGTACCACAACACAAAAATATGGTAATAATAATAATGCTAATATTTGTATTTTAGATATTGCAAGAGATCAAGTTTATAAAAAAATAATAATTAAACAATGTGGAAGCACTGGATATCTTAAACTTTATCGTTATAACGTAAATAGTTATTATTTTATTGTGAGAAGCAATGGTGCTTTCTTTGACACTTCTGAGCTTAAAGGATATGCAAAGTTTTATGAACAAAACAGTGATTATTCTGAAACGGTAAAACTTGCATGCTTAAAACCTGTTTATATTAATTTTGATAAAGATAGTGGAACAGGTGAAATGGCTAGAGATTATTCTAAAGTTGGTTATGTATACACTTTACCTGAATGTGCATTTACTGCTCCAACTGACTTCGAATTTGGAGGATGGAGAATAAATGGTGATGATTATCAACCAGGTGCTACATATAATATACCATCAGATACTGCTAGTATAACCTTTACAGCAATCTGGTTAACGATTAAAGAAGATGTTGATTATATTGATTTTGCTCAGATAACTGGTCCAACAAATAAAGCAGTTAAAGAAGGTAACTTAGAATCTTTCACTGTCGAGTGCAAAACACCTCATGTTACGATTCAACCTTATGGCAGTGGTACATGCTGGGTATATTGGAATGCTAGTACTAGTACTTGGTGCGAATTTGAAGGCACTCCAGCAGCCGTTACTGATGGTACTCATTATGGTGTTAGACTTGCTTGCAATCTTGAGACTGGTTATGAATTTTCTGATTTAACTGTTATGGTTGTTTATAACGCTTATTCTTATGATGTTGTCTACGATCATAATATTGAAAAACACAAAGCTTGGGGTGGCTATATATTTATTGATTTGGGTGAAGCAAATCCGGTTTATACAGTCACTTATCATTCAAATGGTGGTACAGGAACAGATGTTGCCGATTGTGGTATAATTGCAGGTAGTTATAAACTAAAAACTTATACTGAATTATCATTT
>DBWT01000002.1:2247-6072 GCA_002309035.1 Caryophanales bacterium UBA1231
AATAAAACTTCAATTACAATTGATGGTAATAAAGAATTATATGCGATTTGGGAAGATATTCCAGCAGTTAAATACACCGTTTCATTTAACGCTAATGGCGGTAAAGGTAAAATGGCTAGTATTCAATATGGTGGAACATATCCACTACCTACTTGTGAATTTGAAGCTCCAAGTGGATATGAGTTTGTGGGATGGGCAACATCCAAAGATGGTGAAGTTATCACTAAAGCAAGTATTACTATCGATTCAGATATTACTCTATATGCTAAATGGGAAGCATCTGGCGAAGGAAGTCAAGCGCTACAACCAGAAGCTAAGAAAGGTTTAGCACCTGTTGCGATTGTCTTTATCGTTCTAGGTTCAGTAATCATTGTTGGAGCAGGTGGATTTGCTATTTACTGGTTTGTGATTAAGAAAAAGACTTGGGCTGATTTTGTTCAAATCTTTAAGAAAAAATAATAATTAAAAAATGCATGATTTTATAATCATGCATTTTTGTTTTTTATTATGTATTGTTGATATTTTTGATGATATTCTTTAGTAACACCGGCTTTAATATATGTTCCTTCATTTTGATATTGAAGCTCTACAACATCAGCCTTTTCAATTAAGATGTTACTAATATCACCTTTATCATAAGGAATTAAGAATTCATCGAGATATATTTCATTAAATAATACTTCATCAATTTTATTGATTAAGTCCATTAAACCCATTTTGAGTTTTGCTGAAAGGGTAAGACTATTCTTTTCCATGTTAATAAGTGATGCATTACGAACTAGATCCCATTTGTTATAAACTGAGATAATTGGTATTTCTTTAACACCTAAAGAGTTTATTACTTCAAGAGTAGTTGACATTTGTTGTTCATAGAATGGGCTTGATGCATCAATGATATGAATAATTAGATCAGCTTCCGTAATTTCTTCTAGGGTTGACTTAAATGATTCTACTAAGTGGTGTGGAAGTTTTGAAACAAAACCAACCGTATCAGTTAGTAAGAAGGTGTGGTTATTTGGTAATTTGATCTTTCTAGTTTGGGCTTCCAAAGTTGCAAAAAGCATATCTTTTACAAAGACTTCCTTTGGTAAGTCAGCTTCACCAAATAGTGATAATAGAGCATTAATTGTTGAACTCTTCCCCGCATTCGTATATCCTACTAGGGCTACCGTTTTAATATCATTAGTACTTCTTAGTTTACGAGCTGTTTGACGGTTTAGTTTAAGCTCCTCTAGTTCATCTTTTACCCTTTTAATCTTCATTTCTAAATGACGTTTATCAAGTTCTAGTTTGGTTTCACCTAGACCACGTCTAGCCCCACCAGCTCCACCGCCGCCACCACCAGTCCGGGATAGGTAGCTTCGGCTACCCACAAGACGAGGTAACATATATTTTAATTTGGCTAGTTCAACCTGTAACTGACCTTCTTTAGAAGTTGCCCGGCGTTCAAAGATTTCTAAAATTAACATAGTCCGGTCGATGATACTAATTTCATCACCTAAGGCTTCTGCCAAATTTTTAATTTGCGCGGGTGTTAATTCATCATTGATAACGATCTTTTTAATATCTAATGCTTCACAAAGTTCTTTTATTTCTCCTACTTTTCCACTACCAACATAGGTTGCGGGATTTGGTTTAGCAAGATTTTGCGTCACATTTTCGATAACTTCATAATTACTAGCTTCACAAAGACTTTCTAATTCCTTCATTTCATAGTAGTATTTTTCATCAATGCCTTGATTAATACCTACTAAGATAACTTTTTCTTTCTCGATTAGACTGATGTCTTTTTGAACACTACTTGCATATACGTTAGGATTCATAAATTTCACCTATCTTTATCATTAATTTATCTACTCTTTATTATATCACAAATTTGTAATAATTGGTTTCTTTACATTTTACTTTTGTAAATTTCTAAATCGTGCTATAATAAGATAAATGATTGGTGACTATAATGAAGACATTAAAACGTAAAGCTTTTCGTATCCAACAAAGAAATCAACATTTAAAAAACATCTTAGATGAGAATTATTATATTGAGTTAGGTGCGATTGATATTAAAGTATTAGATCGAATCACGGCTGGTTCGCTCGTTACATTTAAAGACATTTTATTTGAACCCATTGCCTCAGAAGGCATTGGTCAAATTACAAATGATCCCGAAAACGACTTACAATATCAATTTGACTTCCTTTCAAGCCTAAGAAAAAATAGTTCTTCAGATAAGATTTTTTTAACTTGTGGTATTCTTCATTATCAAATTAAGTCTCGTGAATGTTATGCACCAATTATTTTAATTCCAGTGGACTTAAATTTAAATAATCAAACTTTAATTGCTTCAGGTGAAGCCATTGTTAATAATATTTTACTAAATGATTTACAAAGTATTCTAGATGTTGAAATGCCAACGCTTGAACATAATGCTAAAACATACGAAATTGAAAAGTATTGTTATCATGTAGCAGAGCTTGCGGGGGCACAATGCGAAGTAGGTAACTTCTTAACGAGTGCAAGTATTGAATATAATGCTAATAACTTAAGTTTTGAAGAATTAGATACACAGCGTTCCATCTATGAAAAAGATGCACTGACGATCTATGATGAATACTTTAAGAAAATTAAAGCGATTACTCCTACTAATATTTATCAAAAGTGGGTATTACTTAAGATTAATGCGGGGCAATCATTTGTGGTTGATGGCAAATTATCAAGTGGTAAAACGGAAACCATTATTAATGCTATTAGTGATGCAATCCTCAAGAAAAAGCATGTCTTATATGTTAGCCAAGATATGGATGGTATTAAAGAAGTCGAAAAGAAGCTTTATGATCTTAATCTCTTACCATATACTTATAACTTGTGTCAAAGTTATGTCCATCCAACTTATCCAGAAAAAGAAGTTGAAATTCCCCGTCATGAAAAGATTGGTATTGAAACATTATCGCCAATAAGTGATTATGAAAAAGCTCTTAATGCTTCCATTCATGGATGCCGTTATTCTGAAATTGTATCGTGCCTTGCTTTAATTAGAAACAGGGAACCCGATATTACAAGAATCCCAATCGATGTTAATCTAGAACGCAATGAAATCAAAGAAGTATATTTACGCTTAAAAGAAATCGAAGAAATCTTAAATACGATTGAACCATTAGAAATTAATGTATGGCGTAAAATTGAACGTTATTACGATAAACGTCATATTAAGGAAATTATTGAAATTACCCAAAAATATTATGATGTAGCAAAAAGACTTTATAAGCAATTAAAAGATTATTGTAAGAAATACGATATTAATTTTCCTGAAAATTATCTTTCAGCCCAAAAATTAATTGACGCAATTGAAACATTTACGCTGGTTGCGCCACCAAAAGAATGGGTTAAAAACTATAATGAAGCGCGTATTAAGGAAATCCTTGCTTCCATTCGCTCTTTCCAAGTAGCTAATGAAGAAATCTTGAATCTATTAAAACAAGAAGTAATACCTGAATATACAACTGGTAAAGTTGAAGAATTAGTAGATACGCTTCTTCATGAAAACTTACAAACAAGTGATGCTGAAACACTAACCCATTTATTAAATGGTACTAAAAAAATCGAAGAATTAATTGAGAAAATCAAGACAAATCAAAAACAAATGAATGATCAAATCAAACATTTAGAAGATTTGCTAGATCAACCACACTTTACCGTTATTCAGTTATCTTATGTCGATAAACTAAGAAAACTATTAGATGCAACGGATATTCCTCAAAGCTGGGTTGAATTCTTCTTAAAGAATAAGAGTATTATTGGGGACTTCTATAAAACAATGCAAGATAAACT
>DBWT01000059.1:0-3162 GCA_002309035.1 Caryophanales bacterium UBA1231
AGTATGATTAAGTTTACTAGTGATGTTGCATTAAACATCACGACAATGATTCTAATTACTTTAGGTGGTTTAGGTTTCATTGTCATTGCGGAAATTATGCAATTACCATTTAGAAGAAAACTTTCAATTCATACAAAGATCGTATTAATAACATCTTTAATATTAGTATTAATTCCAATGGTAATCTTCCGTTTAACGATGAATGTGACACTTTTAGAAGCTTTATTCACATCAGTTACCGCCCGTACTGCTGGTTTTGCGACAATTGATTTTAGTATTAAAATGAAAGAAACTGCCGCTTACCCAATTATGTTATTATTAATGATAATTGGGGCTTCTCCATGTTCTACTGGTGGTGGAATTAAAACAACCACATTCTTTATCATTGTGGCCACAATCGCTAATATCATTTTAGGTAAAAAACCCCAGGTATTTAAGCGTTCAATTGCCCGTGAATCAATCATTAAAGCAATGTTATTNNCTTATTAGTTTAGTATATTTATTTATATTAGTTACTTTACTTAAAGTATTTAATAATGATATGTCATACCAAGATTTATTATTTGAAGCAACTTCTGCTTTTGGTACAGTTGGTGTATCAATGGGTATTACGCCTTATCTTTCAATGGGTGGCAAGATCTTAATCATTATCACAATGTTTATTGGTCGTATTGGTCCACTTTCATTTATTGGTTTTTGGAGTAATAATTTCATGAAGAATTCAAGTTTAAATGTTCAATATGTAGAAGAAAAAATAATCATCGGATAGGAGAAAAAATATGAAAAAAAGTTTTGTCGTTATCGGATTAGGTCAATTTGGTACAGGTATTGTTAAGGAACTTGTAGCCTTAAGAAGTGATTGCCTCGCCATTGATAAAAATGAAAAAGCTGTTGAAGGGATTAGTCATTTAGTTCCTAACTGTGCTATTTGTGATTCCACAAAGATTGAAGCATTAAAGGAACTTGATGTTGAATCTATCAACCATGCGATCGTTGCGATTGGTGAAAACATCGAAGAAACAATCCTAACAGTCATAAATTTAAAAGAATTAGGTGTTAAACAAATAACTGTTCGTATTAATTCCCAAACATTTGCGGATGTTATGAAAAAAATAGGCGCAACAGAAATCATCATTCCAGAAGAAGCAAGTGCTAAAAGTCTTGCTCATCAAATAATCTCTGATTCAATCCTTGATTATTTGAAAGTTAATGAAGAATATTCTTTAGCTAAAATTGTGGTTGGTGGCGACTTTAAAGAAACATCACTTCGTGATTTAAACACAATCAAACGCTTTGATATCAATATTTTAGGTATAAATCGTGGAGATGATTTCATTCAACCAAAAGCTGATGATACAATTCTTCCTGGTGATATCCTAACAGTATTTGGTCCTGATAAAAAAATAAATAAATTTGATACATTCTTAAATTGAAGCCATAATTTATCGACAAAACATATAATCATTAATACAATCAATAATTTAAGCACCAAAGATTAGTTAAATCGATGGTGCTTTTAATTTTACTCAAAAAAATCTTTACTTTCTCCAGAAAGTATTGTATAATAGTACTTGGTGGTGAGAATATGATAAAAACATATCAAATCCTTTTAAATGAATTAAAAGAATATAGCAATAAAAAAACCAAAATACAAAGAATGGTGAAAAATAAAGAAATATATCCAATCGCTAAGGGATTATATGAAACAGAAAAAAAAATAAATCCATTTTATCTAGCTGATCCTATATACTCTCCTTCTTATATTTCTTTTGAAACAGCACTCTCTTATTATAATTTAATACCGGAAAGAGTATATGCAGTAATGAGTGCTACTTTCAAAAAGAAAAAAAGAAAAGAGTATAATACACCTTTTGGTTTATTTATGTATCAAGATGTGCCAGCTGAAGCTTTTCCATATGGTACTTATATTATTAATGATGGCAATTATTCATTTAAGATTGCATCAAAGGAAAAAGCATTACTTGATAAGTTATATTCCACAAGTCCGATATTAAATATGAAAGAAATGAGAGATTATTTATTTGAAAACATGCGAATAAATGAATTAGTATTAGATACTTTTGATAAAGAAAAGGTTGATAAATTAAGCAAATTATATCATTCAAGAAATGTGGAATTGTTTAATAAAATGGTGAAGGAAGGAAAGTTATATGATTAATAATATTTTTGTAAATGAAATAAACAAACACAATCCCCAAAACATTACAGAAACAAAAAGTGCAATGAAAGAAACACTACAAAAAATCATATTGGAAGGACTAGGAAAAAGCGATTTTTTTAATAATGTTGTATTTTATGGAGGAACATCATTAAGAATATTTCGCGATCTTCCACGTTTTTCTGAAGATCTAGATTTTACTTTACTAGATAAAAATGTTGGATGTAATTTTGATGGTTGTCTACTTTTCGCTAAAAAGGAACTAGAAAGTTTTGGTATAGATTGCGATATTTACAATAAAGATAAAAACATAGATACTACAGTCGATACAAGATATTTCAGATTTAATTTAAAATCTTTATTTGACATTAGTTTTCCAGAGTATTCTAATCAAATAATTAGTGCTGAATTATTGACAGTTAAGATAGAATTAAAAAGAAACTCATTTTCTGGAGGAAAAGTAGAAATCAAGTTATTAACGTATCCTTCATTTGTACAAATCAAAACATATTCTATGGAGACTTTATTTGCATCAAAATTAATAGCAGTGCTTAATAGAAAATGGAAAACAAGAATAAAAGGACGTGATTATTATGACTATTTGTTTTATATTATGCAAGAGACAAAGCCTAATATGGTCTTTTTAGAAAATGGTTTAAAACAGTTTGGTTTCATTGATAGAGATGAATCTTATTCTTTAAACAAACTTAAAAAAGATTTGAAAGAAAAGTTTTCTAATGTTGATTTTGGTAATGCAATAAATGATGTCAAACCATTTGTATCTAATGATGATAAGATAATTCAATCTTTCAACAAAGAGATTTTTATTGCCTCCATTGAACTTATAAAATAATTGGTATTAAATAAACGGGGCATATAGTAGAGCATCGATTAATCGATGCTTTTTTTAAGATGGTTACTTAATTAATTATCTCTAATATCCTATTAAGACTAAAAAGTAAAGACGTTTTTACATTTTTTCC
>DBWT01000059.1:3169-4720 GCA_002309035.1 Caryophanales bacterium UBA1231
ATTTATAAAAAAACTATTAATAAATACGTTATTTCTTTCGCATTTACTAATAGTTTATTCATTTTATATTTAGTTTTTTCTATTTTCTTTAATATCATCAATAGTTAGAGCTTCGATATTTTTGATGATACATTCATTACCTTTTACAAGCCATGTTTCATAAGAACCACAATGTGGGCAACATCTACCGAATTTAACTGTTTCATATTCTTTTTTACAATTATCACAGTGTGTTACTGCTTTAATAGTTTCGATAACTAATGTTGAATCTTTTAAAACTTCATTACGAACTTTAAAATAATTCCAACAATCAGTAAATAAGTCAGTCATTATTCCGGATACTTCACCAACTTGTAAAACGACTTTTCCGATTTTTATAATTCCTTTTTCTTTTGCGGTTTCATCTAATGTTTTTGCAAGATGCAAAACAATTCCCATTTCATGCATAGATTATTGTCTTAGAGCCTCGCCATTTTCCGTTAGAGTTTGGGTCTTCTTTTCTTTCTTAAATGGATTCATTATCTTAAATGATCTCTTTAAGGCATATTTTAATACTTTACCCATCTTTACTTCACAACGAATCATATCTGATGCATGAGGTAGGTCACGAGTTAAGTGGATTGCGTCAAATTCACATCTTGTTGTACACAAACCACAACCGATACAACGGTTAAGGTCAACGATTGTTGCACCGCAGCTTAGACAACGACTAGCTTCAGTTTTGATTTGTTCTTCGGTAAATGGCATACGTGTATCATTAAATGATTTAGGTCCAAATCCTTCTTTGATACCAGGAACACATCTTCCGGCATTATCATAACTTTCAACTAAAATATCATCTTTATTTAATTCTTTAAATTCACGTAAGTCACGGTTAATAGTTAAACTTTGTCCTGGATGAACATAACGATGCATTGATTCTGATGCTTTCTTACCATCAGCGATGGCATCAATCGCAAAGCGAGCACCATGATAAATATCACCACCAACGAAGATATCACTTTCACCAGTTTGGAATGTTACTGGATCAGCAACAACTGTTCCATTACGTCTTAATTCAACTTTAGTTCCATCTAATAAATTATTCCAAATAGCACTTTGACCAATGGCGAGTAGCACATTAGAACATGGAACAACGATTTCGTCATTTTCATCATACTGAGGACTGAACTTATGTTCGGCATCATATACTGACACGCAACGTTTAAATTTAACACCTGTTACTTTACCATCCTCTACGATAATTTCTTTAGGACCCCATCCGTTATTAACGATGATGCCTTCTTCTTTAGCTTCTTTAACTTCATCAAGAGCAGCTGGCATTTCTTTTTCACTTTCAAGACATACCATAGTAACTTTACCATCAGTTAAGCGGTAAGCAGTTCTTGCAACATCCACTGCTACATTACCACCACCGATAACAACTACATCGCCATCAAGTTTCTTGGTATTATCAATTGATACATTACGTAAGAATTCAACACCCGATAATACGCCTGCACTATCTTCACCAGGAACGCCAGGCTTTCTTCCGCCTTGTAAACCAATTGC
>DBWT01000059.1:4819-5154 GCA_002309035.1 Caryophanales bacterium UBA1231
GCTTCTAATATTTCTTTTTCTAAACGGAAGTTAGGAATACCATGAACTAACATACCACCACGTTTTTCATCTTTTTCAAAGACTGTAACATCATATCCACGTGTACGTAAATAATATGCACAAGATAGACCTGCAGGACCAGAACCAATGATTGCCATCTTATATCCAGGACCCCACATCTTTCCTTCATCATTTTCACACTTAGGTATGAAGCGATTTTCTTTCTTTAATTCACGATATGCTAAAAACTTCTTAATTTCATCAATCGCAAGTGGACTATCAATCGTACCTCTTGTACAAGCATCTTCACATCTTCTATTACAAATAGCACCACA
>DBWT01000061.1 GCA_002309035.1 Caryophanales bacterium UBA1231
GTATTTAGTTTTGATAGTCAACAACTAGCCGATAGTTTTTGGGTTGTGATTATTGCTTTTGTAGTCTTTTTATTGATTGTCATTATTTTAAGACTACCTGGTATTAATAAAGTATTCCAAAAAACAATTGAAAAGATTAGTCACAAGATTCTAAAAGATAAGAACCGTAATGTTGTTACTATCTTAGACCAATATGCGGATGATGCGGTTTGCGAAATCTTAGTTTATGGTCTACCTTCAATTCTTAAAGATGTTAGTTTATCTAATTCAAAAATCAGTATGAAATATGGTATTAATGTTTTTAGTCTTCAAAGAGGTAACAGAACTATTAAAGTAACTGGTGATACCATTTTCCAAAATGGTGATACGATTCTAGTCTTTGGTAATTATCAAAATATTCGTGATTTATTCTTAAATGAACGTATTGTCAAACCAGAAGAAATTGTTAATGATGAAAATGTCATCGATATTATTGATAATTATCATGGCGAAGCAATGGCTAAAGTATATATTAATATCGTTCCTGATTACTTAAAAAATAAAACGCTCCTTGAGAGTCCACTTCGTGATAATTATAATATTGTTGTATTATCAATCAAAAGAGATTCTAATATTGTGATGGCTGATAAAGATTCATATATTAATGTCGATGATGAAATCACAGTTTTTGGCCCATATGCAATGATTAGAAAAGCCTTTTTAGTTAAAGAAACTAACGATTTGAATTAACATTCAAATCTTTAGCCCGAGATTATGGCGGAACTGGTAGACGCGCTATCTTCAGGCGGTAGTGCTTAGGCGTGTGAGTTCGAGTCTCACTAATCTCACCAATATGAGATGTACAGAGTGATAACCTAGTATCACTCTTTTTTAGTCTTAGTAGATATATTGAAACAATTGGTTCACGATAAATTTATGACAAATAACTTACGACAAAACGGAATTTTGTATATAAACATTAATGAATCATCGATGTTTAAACTACAATTTTTATTAAAACTTGCAAAAAAAGTAGATAAATGCTTGCCTAAATAAATATTATGTGGTAAATGATAATTATGTATATAGAACGATTACAGGCCATTCAGAACGATTAGAAAGTCATTCGGAACATTTTGTATCAAAATTGTATACCTTGTTCTATTTGAGAATGTTTTATGAAAAATCAAAGTAACAGATGGACATCTAAAAAAGATTTCCATTTTTTCGATAGAAAAGTATAATCAAAAACGTGATACAAAATAGCAAAAATAATACACTCTTTATTGTAAAAAAGTGCCAAATTGGCACTATGCTTTATAAAGTAAAGTGCCAAAATGGCACCAAATATCTTGACAAAAAAATGCCAAAATGGTATAATCTTAGTGAGGTGTTGAAAATGATGTTGCGACAATTACGAGAAGAAAAAGGATTAACACAAACTAAATGTGCGGAATACTTACAAATACCACTTCGTACATACAAGCGATACGAGTTAGATGAAACAAAGGTCAATCGTATCAAATATCAATATATTACAGATCGATTGAATGAATATGGAATTATTGATGAAGAACATGGAAAGCTAACAATTGAACAAATCAGGGAAATTTGTAGTCCATTATTTGAACAGTATGCTGTTGATTATTGTTATTTGTTTGGATCATATTCTAAAGGTACTGAAACAGAAAAAAGTGATGTCGATTTACTTGTTTCGATGCCAGTTGATGGATTAAAGTTATATGAATTAATTGAATTATTACGTGAAAATTTAAAAAAGAAAGTGGATTTACTTGATGTTTCACAACTAAATAATAATCCAATCCTTGTTCAAGAAATCTTAAGAGATGGAGTTAAAATATATGGTTAATACTAAAGATGACCAATACTATGTTGATAAAATAAAAAAAGATTTGAAATTTGTAATAGATCATACTGCTGGCAAATCTAAAGATGAAATTGAAAAGGATGAATTACTGATTGATTCTATTATGTTTAGAATTATTCAAATTTCAGAGAATAATGGAAAATTAACTGAACAGTTTAAAAATAATCATCCCGATGTCCCATGGCTTGCAATTAAAGGTATGCGTAATAGGATTATTCATGAATATGGCTATGTTGATTTTACTTTTGTTTATGATACAATTAATCATGGAATTCCAGAAATGTTAGAAAGATTAGAAAGCATTAAATAATAAATAAAAGGTGAATGAAGATGAAAAAAGTATTATGTATATTATGTTTAGTTGCTCTATTATCAATATTTGGTTGTACAATTGATTTTCATAATTCAACTGAACCCAATGATAAAGATAAAGACAAGGAACCAGATATTGTTGATCCAATTGATGACGCTGATAAAGATGATGAGGAAACTAAACCAATGAAAAATGATGATAAATTACTAGTAGCTTATTATTATGGTGGTTATCAACCATTAATCCAAGAAGCAAGAGATGTATTTGATATTGTTAATGTTTGTTTTGCTTCTATTTCAAAAAGAACGAATGATGCAGGTGAAACAGAATATTATTTCAATGTAAGTGGCTTAAGTGGACTTAATTACTTTAAGAATTATCACGAATATGGAATTAAGGTGTGTATTTCGATTGGTGGATGGCATGATGATAGCTCATATTGGAATACTTATTCGGAAGCTGCTTCAACTACGGCTAACCGTAAAATGGTAGCCGAAAGTATTCTAGCTGTTTTAGAACAATATGATCTAGATGGTGTTGATATGGACTGGGAATATCCAAAAGCAGCTGACCGCACTAACTTCACTCTTTTAATGAAAGAAATCAGTGATACTTTAAAAGCCAAAAGAAGTGACTATTTAGTAACGGCTGCTGTTCCATCAGGATCTTGGAGTAATGCTCGTTATGATTATGCCGCATTAAACTCTTGTTTAGATAACTTCTATGTCATGACTTATGACCTTGATTTAGATGGTGGAACTAAGACTAGACATATGTGTGATATTAAAACGATGAAATCAGCTTGTGCTAATTTAGTTAGCTGTGGCGTTAGTACTAACAAGATTATTCCTGGTGCCGCATTCTATGGCCGGATTTATCAAGTAAGTAGTAGCACTAATCATGGCCTATCACAAACTTATGATTCATCGAAGACGAGAACTGTTCACTATGAATATATTAAGTATTATTATTTAGATAATTTAGGTGATACCATAAAGAAGTATTATGATGCAAATAGTGAAGCATATTATATCTTTAATGATGAAAAGAATGAATTTATTACCTTTGATAGCGAAGAAAGCGTACAGAAGAAATGGGAAATTGGTAGTACTTCTTATGGTGGACTTATGTTTTGGTGTTATCAAAATGATACATCTCATACTCTCATTAAAGCGCTTTATGATAAACGTATGGTTGTAATATAATGGTTAATGAATATATTGATAATATGTAAATTTTTTGTTAAAATTATTAGGGGGAGGTAATTATGAAAAAAGTTGTATTCGTTTCTTTATTTCTTTTTATGTCGTTATTTGCATCTTTGACTTTTAAAATTAGTGCAAATGAAGCGAAACACATTATTTTTGCTAGTGAAGATCAACCATTTTCTACTA
>DBWT01000066.1:0-144 GCA_002309035.1 Caryophanales bacterium UBA1231
TAAATATATGCTATAATATTATATATAAATAGATAAAATGTTCAAGGAGGTCATTATTATGGCTACAACTAAAGGATCTAGTTCTTATACAAGTGAAGATATTCATGTATTGAAGGGGCTTGAAGCAGTTCGTAAACGTCCTGG
>DBWT01000066.1:159-341 GCA_002309035.1 Caryophanales bacterium UBA1231
CCTGGTATGTATATTGGTTCTACTGACTCTCGTGGTATCCATCATTTGATATGGGAAATTATGGATAATGCAATGGATGAAGTATTATCTGAATATGCGGATCATATTACAATTAAAATTAAAAAAGGTAACATAGTTGAAGTATCTGATAATGGTCGTGGTATTCCAATTGGAATGCATAA
>DBWT01000066.1:437-4415 GCA_002309035.1 Caryophanales bacterium UBA1231
GTTGTTAATGCTTTATCAGAATGGCTTCAAGTTGTAATTTATCGTGAAGGTAAATGCTATACACAATTATTTGAAAATGGTGGAGAAACTATTCATAAACCTAAAATTGTTGCTGAACCTACTAAGAAACTTCATGGCACAATTGTAACATTTAAACCAGACCCATCTATTTTTAGTACTACATATATTGATTATAAACAATGCGTTCAACGTTTAAAAGAATCTGCTTTCTTAATTAAAGGTTTAAAAGCCGAAGTTATTGATGAACGTAATGGACAACATGAAGTATTTCAATATACAGATGGTATTATTGAATATGTAAAAGATTTAACTGAAGGTAAAGAAAAATTACATGAACCTATTTTAATTCAAGGTACATATAATAAGATTTATATTGAATGTGCTATTCAATATACAGCAAAAACATATTCAGAAAATATTTTATCTTTCGTTAATAATGTTCGTACTCGTGATGGTGGAACTCATGAAACTGGATTCCGTAGTGCTCTTACTCGTTCATTTAATGAATATGGTCGTATGAAGAAAATCATTAAGGAAAAAGATCCTAATTTAGATGGTGCTGATATTCGTGATGGAATGACTGCTATTATATCAATTAGGGTTCCAGAAGAGATTTTACAATTTGAAGGCCAAACAAAGAGTAAACTTGGTTCACCAGATGCTAAATTTGCGGTTGAACAGTTTGTATCAGAAAAGATAAAACAATATTTAAATGAAAATGGTCAAATCGCTGACCTTTTAATTGAAAATGCTTTAAGAGCATTCCGTGAACGTGAAGCTGCTCGTAAAGCAAAAGAACAAGTTCGTGAAGTAAAACAATTTAAGACTAAAAATGTTTCAATGAATGGTAAACTTGCACCAGTGCAAGAAAAGAATCCAAAGAAAGCTGAATTATTCTTAGTCGAAGGTGATTCTGCTGGTGGATCAGCAAAGCAAGGTCGAGACCGTCGTTTCCAAGCTATTCTACCTTTACGTGGTAAAGTAATAAATGCGGAAAAAGCTCGTGCTGAAGAATTACTTAAAAATGAAGAAATTATGTCAATGATTTATACAATTGGTACTGGTATCACTGATAATTTTAATATTGCAAAATGTAATTATAACAAGATTATTATTATGACCGATGCCGATACGGATGGAGCGCATATTCAAATATTGTTACTAACATTCTTCTTTAGATATATGCCTGGTTTAATTGAAGCAGGGAAAGTTTACATTGCTTTACCTCCACTATATAAGATTTCAACTAAAAATAGTCAAATTTATGCTTGGACTGATGAAGAATTGAAAGAACGTGTATCAGAAATTAAAGGTCAATACGAAATTCAACGTTTCAAAGGCTTAGGTGAAATGAATTTCGAACAACTTTGGGATACAACAATGAACCCAGCCACACGTACTTTAATAAAAGTTAATATTGAAGATTTTAGTGATGCAGATAACCGAATTTCGGTATTAATGGGTGATGATGTTGACCCACGTCGTGAATGGATTGAAAATAATGTTTCATTTGATAATGAAGACAACTTTGATTTAGCAATCGGAGAGGCAGGTGACGATAATGAGTAAAGATGAAGAAAAGAAGACTAAGAAAAGCACAAGTTCGAAGATTCAAGAATTTGTGGAAGAAAAGATCATCAATGATAATATTGAAAATATCTTTGGTGAACGTTTTGGTCGTTATTCTCAATATATTATTCAAGATCGTGCCTTACCAGATGCTCGTGATGGCTTAAAGCCAGTTCAAAGAAGAATTCTATATGCCATGTACCGTCTTGGTATGTTTCCTAATAAACCATATAAGAAGTCAGCTCGTATAGTTGGTGAAGTAATTGGTAAATATCACCCACATGGTGACACATCTGTATATGATGCAATGGTTCGTATGTCACAAAACTTTAAAACATTACTTCCTTTAATCGATATGCATGGAAATAATGGTTCTATTGATGGTGATCCCGCTGCCGCTATGCGTTATACAGAAGCAAGACTTTCACCAAATTCGGAATTCTTACTTAAAGATTTAAATAAACGTACTGTTGGTTTTGTGCCTAATTTTGATGATGAAGAATTAGAACCAGTTGTACTTCCTGCTCGTTTTCCAAACCTTTTAGTTAATGGTGCTAGTGGTATAGCGGCTGGTTACGCAACTGAAATTCCTCCTCATAATATCAATGAAATTGTTAATGCGGTTGTTTATCGTATTAATCATCCTGATTGTAAATTAAAAGATATCATGAATATTGTTCAAGGACCAGATTTTCCAACTGGTGGTATTGTTCAAGGTATTGATGGTATTAAAGAAGCATACACAACTGGAACTGGTAAAATTGTTTTAAAAGCAAGAACTGAAATTCAAGAGCTTGATAAAATTAATCAAATTGTTATTACAGAAATTCCTTTTGATGTAAATAAAGCGGTTCTAGTTAAAAAAATGACTGATGTCATCCAAGAAAAGAACGTTGATGGTGTTATTGATATTCGTGATGAATCAGATAGAGAAGGCTTAAGAATCGTTGTTGATTTAAAGAAAGATGCCAACTCTGATTTCATTCGTAATTTCTTATTTAAGGCAACTGACCTTCAAAAGAATTATTCATTTAATATGGTTGCGATTGCTAATAAACGTCCTATGTGCATGGGACTTCTTGAAATGCTTGATTGTTATATCTCTCATCAAAGAGATGTTACAACTAATAGATCTAATTTTGATTTGGCGGCTGCTAAGAAGAGACTACATATTGTAGAAGGCTTAATATCGATGGTTTCTATTTTAGATGCTGTAATTAAAACAATTCGATCAAGCGCTAATAAAAAGGAAGCTAAAGATAATTTAGTTGCTAATTATAAATTCACAGAAGAGCAAGCTGAAGCAATCGTTATGTTACAACTTTATCGTTTAACTAATACTGATATTTATGCATTACAAGCTGAAAAGAAAGAATTAGAAGATAAAGTTAATGAATTAACAGAAATGCTCGCCAATGAAAATATCTTAATGAATGTAGTTAAGAAAGAATTACTTGAAACATTAAAAGTATTAGGTCGCAAACGTAAAACTACTATTGAGCATAAAGTTGAAGAACTTAATGTTGAAGTTAAGGAATTACGAGCTAAAGAAGACGTAGTTGTTATGATTACTCATGATGGCTATATTAAGAGAATGTATCCAAAGAATTATAATAATGGTGATGAAAACAAGATGAAGGAAGATGATTTCATTACTGATGTCTTTGAATGTACTACTCTTGATACTTTGCTTGGATTTACTAATTTAGGTAATTATGTATATTTACCTGTTCAAAACATCCCTGATTGTAAATTACGTGATATGGGACGTAATGTTTCAACTTTAGCATCGATTCAAGCTGATGAATATGTGATATTCAATATGATTGTTAATGACTGGGAAGCTGATCGTTATGTTCTATTTGCGACATCAAATGGCTTAACTAAACGAACACATATTCGTGAATTTAATGCAATGCGTATTTCTAAAGCCTTAAAAGCCACTAAACTTCGTGATGATGATAAATTAGTATCAATTGATGTTGCAACAGGTGCAAGTGGTGAAGTAATGGTTGTTACTAAACTTGGATTCTTCTTAAAATACAATGCATCGGAAATTAGTGAATTTGCGCCAGCTTCATTTGGTGTTAAAGCTTTAGAACTAAAGAATCGTCCAGATGATAGAGTTGTTGGATTATATTATGTTGATAATAAAGACCAATTATTAGTATTAAATAGTCGTGGTGCTTTACGTAAATTTAAAGCAAATGATGTTGTAAAAGGTCGTAAAATCCATGTTGGTAAACAATTTATCGAAATGACAAAGAATGGTCCATTCTTAGTAGACTTTAAAGTATTACATAAAGATAATTTAGAAACTAATGTTTATGTAAGTGGTGCTGGATTATTTGATAAGATCAATGTTGAAGAAAGCGCAAAATCATTATC
>DBWT01000066.1:4453-6083 GCA_002309035.1 Caryophanales bacterium UBA1231
ATGTAGGTGATTAACTATTATTAGTCAATACTTATTTTAAAATTATTTATTATTATTTTTAAATACGTAACGACTAAAAGGCCTTAAAAGACTAATTTTTTAAATTTAAGGCCATGTTATAGTTATTTACTTTCAAATATTATTATTTTACAATGCTAGAATCAAAGTCTACTTTATGCTTTTCTAAATAGAAGATTGTATTAACTAATTTTCTTGCCACATGAGATAAAGCAACTCTATGAGGCTTATTCTCATTTCGTTTCTTCCAATAGAAATCAGAAATAACTGGATTATAAACATAGAATGTTTCAGCGGCGTTCATTAAATACTTTCTTAAGTAAGAAGAGCCATGCTTAACCATTTTACCACCACCATCTAAAATACCAGATTGATTTTTAGATGGTTCTAGACCAGCATAAGCAAGAAGTTGATTCGCAGTTGTGAATTTATCAAAATTACCAATTTCTGATAATATACCAGCGGCAGTTAAAGTACCTATTCCTTTTATTGTATGAATATGTGAATCAAGTTGATTATATATTTCAAGAATCTTTTGATTGATTTCTTCTATTTGATTATTAATAAACTGATATAAATCAATAGATGATTTTAAAGAATATTCTAAAGCGGGAGTAGAATTACCAATAGTATTTTTAGCCGCATCTCTTATCGTGCAAAGTTTTTGATAAGAAATAGGGTTCCTTAATTCACTTTTCATTTTCTCATATTTTTTAGCATCAAGTTTAGCCATTTTATGAGGAGTTAAGTAATTAGTTAATAAATAAAAAGCAGATTTATTAAAAGAGCCATTAAAAATTGGTTTAAATTCAGGAAAGATTTGATCTAGATAAGCTGTTATTAGATTTAAAAACCTTGTTCTATCAGTAATTAAAGTTTCTTTTAACCTATATAGTGACTTTAAATTATTAATATGATAAAATGAATTAGGATAGGGTTTGTAATCTACTGTAGTAATATATTTAGCTATCGTTTTAGCATCCTTCTTATCAGTTTTAGTTCGACGTAATGTTTGGGTAGTCATGAACTTATGAATTAATAGAGGATTTATTTCGATATAATCAAATCCATTTTTCTCTAAGGCAAGTTTGAGATTAAAATGGTAATGCCCAGTAGATTCAAATCCTATTTTAATTTTTCCTTTTTTCTTAATACCTTTTAGAATGGATAAAAGGAAATTAAAACCATTTGAATCATTAGAAAAAGAGAAAGAATCTCTAATAACACAACTAGTTTCATCAATGATGAAGCAATCGTGTTTGTACTTGGCAATATCTATGTCAACAAAAAATGTCATGTACAACACCTCCAAAAATAAATATTTGTGCACTGAGTCATCCACAGAAGGTTCTCTAATCATGTATTCACGTTCATCATAAAGAGTCTAAATAGCTCTAATTAACCGAATTAACATTAGAAAAAAGACTGTGGTAGTAGTCACCTACAAAAGGTCAAATAATGCCTTAGAAGTACAGAAAAAGATCCACAGTGCAATTTATTATATCATCTAATGCTAGATGAAATAAACAAAATTAGAAGAAAGGAATAATTAATTAAATAAAAATCTTTTGTTTAATTAATTATACGTGAATTATGAACTGTTTATCAAAGC
>DBWT01000024.1 GCA_002309035.1 Caryophanales bacterium UBA1231
AGCACAGCGCAAAAAAAGGCCCTGCTTCTGCAGAGTCTTCTTTTAATGTTATTTACTTGTAGTCTGACACTCTTGTATAAGCGATGGTGCTAAGCTAGGCATGGCATTTTTGTATACCATGTGAGATTTGAGCTTGTGCTTATACAAGTATCAACCATGTTCTTATCATATGGTGACGCATACGAGGTTCGAACTCGTGAATGTAAGCTTGAGAGGCTTATGTGTTAAACCGCTTCACCAATGCGCCATAAAGAAGGACAAGTCCTTCAATATTTTAATTATTCATTAAATAAACAATTGTAATCTTCTTCTTACTTCTTGTTCACCTAAAATCTTCATAACAATGTATAAATTAGGTGATTGACTTCTTAAGGTAACAATTAATCTTAATATAGCTGCAAAATCACTTACTTGTCCTTTGAAGTTTTCAGGATTTGCTTTATATTCTTTTCTGTTAGCCGCATAATTACATTTTACCGCAGCTTCTTTCATTTGATTAAACCAATCTTCTTCAGAAAGATTTAAATCCATTACTTTTAAATATTCATTAACTACTTCTTGAACATCTTCTTTTTTGTATGTTTCATATAATGGTAATTCTTTAACCATTTCATTATAGTATTCACTATAGAAGAATTTAATTAATGGTAGAATGTCAGAATACTTTTCATAGTCTTTACGAGGATTTTCTTTTTCTCTTTCAATACCAATGATTTGTTTATAAAAACCTTCATTAGTTTTAATTAATGATGCTAATTCTTCATTATATTCTTTTGCCCACTTATAAGATTCATTGAAGAACTTATCTGTTGACATCTTACCTAATGTTTCTTTACAAAGGTTTTGAACTTTTGCGAGATCAAATAAAGCACCATCTAAACTCATTTTGTCAAAAGAAAACTTGAATTCATCTTTATCAGCTGTTGGATGTTCATCACGCCATGCTTCATAGTTAGAGTTTGCTATTGTATAAAGGTATTCCATGAAACCTTCAATTGGATACCCTTCTTTTAAGAAGAATGACACTGCAGCCTCATTATCTTTTCTTTTTGAAAGTTTTCTTCTATTTCCGTTATCTAATTTCATAATAACAGGAAGATGCGCATATGTTGGTTTTTCCCATCCCATTGTGTCAAATAATTCAATATGAACAGGTAAACTAGGCATCCATTCTTCGCCACGTGTGATATGTGTTGTTCTCATGAAATGATCATCAACTAAGTGTGCAAAGTGATATGTTGGAAGACCATCACTTTTATAAATAACAATGTGTTGGTCATTTTGAGCCATTTCAAGATGACCACGAATAGCATCATCGATTTCTACTTTATTGTGGTAATCACCTTGGCTTCTAAAACGAATAACAAAGCTATCACCATCTTTAATTCTTTTAATAGCTTCATCTGGTGTTAAAGTAGAACACTTTGCATAATTAGCATAATAACCGAAGTTCTCTTTGTTCTTAGCTTGTTCTTCACGCATTGCTGTTAGTTCTTCAGCTGAACAAAAACAAGGATATGCCATATTGTGAGCAAGCATATATTTAATTACAACTTTGTAAATATCAGCTCTTTTGCTTTGTACATATGGTCCATATTGACCTTTTTCTTTATCAGTACCTAAGAATCCTTCATCAGGTGTTACACCAAATGTTTCTAATTGACTGATTAGTGAATCACCACTACCTTCAACTTCTCTTTTTTGGTCTGTATCTTCAAGTCTAATAAAGAATACACCTTTTGAATCTTTAGCCATTTTACGTGAAATCATTGAAGCAAATAAACTTCCTGTATGTAAAAAGCCTGTTGGTGATGGTGCAAATCTTGTAACCTTAGCACCTTCTGGTAAATCTCTTGGCGGAAATCTTTTTTCTAAATCTTCAATAGTTTCCGTAATTTCTGGGAATATTAAATCTGCTAATTCTTCATATTTATTATTATAATTCATATTATCACTTCCTAATTTATAAACATTGCATCACCAAATGAGAAAAAGCGATATTTTTCTTCAATGGCATGATGATAGGCATTCAAAATATTTTCTTTACCCGCAAGACTAGAAACCAACATCAATAATGTTGATTTAGGTAAATGAAAATTAGTTATTAAAGCATCGATTGCTTTAAAATCATATGGAGGGTAAATAAAGATATTAGTTGCTTCACTAGTACTTTTAAACATCCCATATTTAGTATAGTTAGCCTCCAGTGTTCTTGTTGATGTTGTGCCAACACTAATGATTCTCTTACCTTTAGCTTTGGCTTCATTTAAACGTTTAGCTGTTTCAGCATTAATAACATAAAATTCACTATGCATGATGTGATCTTCAATATTTTCAACCATTACTGGTCTAAAAGTGCCAAGACCAACATGAAGCGTAATGTATTCAAGTTCAACACCTTTGGCTTTGAGTTTTTCTAAAATATCTTCAGTAAAGTGTAGACCTGCTGTTGGAGCTGCTGCACTTCCTTCGATTTTAGCATAAACTGTTTGATAGCGATCTTTATCTTGAAGTTTTTGATGAATGTATGGTGGTAATGGCATTTCACCAATCTTATCTAAGATTTCAAGAAAGATACCTTCATAAATCATCTGAAATACTCTAATACCTTCATCTTTTACCTCAATACATTTTGCTTTTAATAGACCATTACCAAAAACAATAACTGTATCAATATGAACTTTTCTAGCATTTTTAACTAATGCTTCCCAAACATTGTTTGATAGTTCTTTTAATAAAAGTAATTCAATTGATGCCTTTGTGTCTTCTTTAACACCATATATTCTTGATGGAATAACTTTAGTATTATTGAATACTAAACAATCATTTTCAGTTAATAAGTCAACAATATCATAAAAGTGTTTATCTTGATAAGCACCTGTTTTTTTATTTAAAACTAAAAGACGAGATGATGATCTTTCTTTAATAGGCGTTTGGGCTATTAATTCTTGTGGTAGATCATAATTATAATCATCTACTCTCATAGTAATCCGCCTCGCTTAAGTCCCAAGTGTTGATATGCTTTGTCAGTTGCAACACGACCTCTTAAACTTCTTGTAATGAAACCTTCCTGTAAAAGATATGGTTCATTTACATCTTCTAAAGTTACTGTTTCTTCAGAAATGGTTGCGGCTAAAGCTTCAAGACCAACTGGGCCACCATTAAATCTTTCAATCAAGACAGTTAAATACTTTCGGTCGGTGATATCTAAACCACATGAATCGATATTAAGTTTATTTAAAGCATAATCAGTTGTTTGATAAGTAATTTCATCTTCTGCTTTGTATTGTGCAAAATCCCTAATTCTTCTAAATAATCTGTTTGCAATTCTTGGTGTGCCTCGAGATCTTTTAGCAAGTTCTAAAGAAGCATCATAATTAATTGGGTAATTATAGATTCTTGATGTTCTACCAATTATTTGTTGTAGTTCTTCGATTGAATAATAATTCAATTGATGAATAATCCCAAAACGATCTCTAAGTGGTGAAGTTAAATCACCAAAACGTGTTGTTGCACCTACCAAAGTAAATGGTGGTAAATCAATACGTAGAGTCATTGCACCACTATCTTTACCCATAACGATATCGATAGCATAGTCTTCCATAGCAGAATATAAAATTTCTTCAACAACCTTAGGAATTCGGTGAATTTCATCGATAAATAAGACATCGCCTTCTTCTAAAGAAGAAAGAATAGATGCTAAATCACCAGGACGTGAAAGAGCAGGTCCTGTAGTTACTTTAACATTTGTGCCCATTTCGTTTGCGATAACATAAGCAAGTGTTGTTTTACCAAGTCCTGGAGGACCATATAATAAAACATGATC
>DBWT01000015.1:0-4345 GCA_002309035.1 Caryophanales bacterium UBA1231
ATCAAGATTTTCTTCATCTTCTGCACGATAACGATTATTCATCTTTAACACTCCCTATCTATATCTTTTTAATGCTTTTTGCAATATATTCTAGTAATGGAATAATCTTTTGATATTCCATTCTCGTAGGACCTATTACTGCAATTGTGCCCATTTCACCATCACTTGATTCATAAGGGACAGTAATAACAGTACAATCTTTCATCGCATTAATTGTATTTTCATTTCCAACACGAACTGTCACGCCATATTCACTAGGATTAATGTCACTAACAGCTTTTATTATATCTCTTTGTTCAATTGCTTTTAAAAGCTGTTGAATCTTATCAATTGATTGAAATTCTGGATTAGCAAGTAATTTATTCTCACCAAGCATATAATAATCATCTTTAGCCATTGTAGTGAAAGTTCTAACAAAAGCAGCAATTAATTGATCGTAATAATTTAGGAAATCACGCATATAATTATTTTGCATCTTTTCTTTAATTCGATCATAAATTTGATTAATTGGACAATCATATAATATTTCATTTAAAATATTAACTACTTTTTCAATTTCATTAACGCTTAATGTTTCCGGAACTATTATCTTCTTGCTTTCGACATTTCCTTTATCAGTAACCATTAAGATAACCGCGTATCGACCAGATAATGCAACAAATTGAACTTTTTTAATTTTTGCATTATAACCACTTGGTCCCATGACAACTGATGTATAATTAGTAAGATCGGCAATCATTGACATACTTTCACGAATTGCTTGTTCACGTGATAACATATTACGTTCAATTATATCATCAATTAAAGGATATTCATTATTTACTTTATTATCATCATATTCTCTTTCATAAAGAATTTCTTTAACATAAAGACGATATCCATCTTCAGATGGTACACGACCACTAGATGTATGTGTTTTAACAATTAAACCAGCTTCCTCTAAAGCAGCCATTTCATTACGAATTGTGGCCGAACTATAATCCAAATAGAAATCAGGATTACTAACTAAAGTCTTTGATCCAACTGGTTCAGCAGTTTTAACATATTCTTCAACGATAGCTTTTAAAATCTTTTTTTGTCTTTCTGTAATCATGATAATAATCCTTTAAGCTTTCGCCTAGCACTCCTTCTATATATTTGCTATAAATATTATACCACTTATTTTAGCACTGTCAAGTGTTTTGTGCTAATTTTTAAAAATATTTTAAATTGTATCATTTTTCCATATTTTGTCATAAAAAAAGGTTAGCAAATTGCTAACCTAGTCTTTTAAAATCTTCATATATTCTTCGTATTCTTTTTGATTACAGTAAACAGTATGTCCTGGTTTTACTTCACGAAGTTCAGGTTTATCAACTGAATAATCATGAACTTGTTCAGGATGGTAAACAATTCTAACTCTTTCTTTTTCAGAAAGTGGGTCTGGTTTAGGAATCGCTGATAGTAATGATCTAGTATATGGATGTAATGGATTCTTAAATAATTCATCACTTTCGGCAAGTTCTACTATCTTACCATAATACATTACGGCAATACGATTACAGAAATATTTAACAACTGATAAGTCATGGGCAATGAAAATCAATGTTAATTTATATTCGTTCTTTAAATCATTAAGTAGATTAATGATTTGGGCACGAATAGAGACGTCTAAAGCAGAAATTGGTTCATCACAAATTAATAACTTTGGATTCATGATTAATGCTCTAGCAATACCAATACGTTGACGTTGACCACCACTAAATTCATGAGGATAACGTGAAGCATGGTCTCCAACAAGTCCTACTTTTTCTAGGATATCTAAAACTTTTTGATGGTTTTCAGCTTTATTATGATGTCCTTGAATTTGTAATCCTTCTTGAATGATATCTTCAACTGTCATTCTTGGGTCAAGTGAATCAACTGGATCTTGGAAAATCATTTGAATTTCATTTAATAATTTCTTATTAACATGACGATTGTCATATTTAATTCTCTTAATTTTCTTTCTTTGAACATTGATTACATTTTTAGCTTTAGCTTTAAGATCAGTTATTTCATTTTGAGCATTAGTTTTAATTTCTAATACTTTATCATGATATAATGAATCATTTTGATCTAAAGCCGCAATGTCAGCTTCCATTTGTTCATTAATTTTCGCAATTTTTTCTTTTAAATGAATACGAGTATATTTGATTTCTTTTTTATTCCAACGAGAACCAGCAGTTATACGATAACCTTTGTAATAAACTGATCCTGATGTAATATCATAAAGTCTAATAATACTACGTCCAGTTGTAGTCTTACCACAACCAGATTCACCAACTATACCAAAACATTCACCTTCGTGAACATCAAAACTAACGTTTGATACAGCTTTTAATTTTTGTTTATGCAAAGCTCTGCCAAAGAAGAAAAATTGTTTTAAGTTTCGTACAGAAAGAATAATATCACTATTAATTAATTCTTCTCTTTTCTTGATATTAGGATTAATATTATAACCTTTTATTGATTGTTCGAAGTAATTTGTTTTAGCATCTTCATGAGAATCATCAAATGCTTTACCTTCTTCGGCCGCAATAATGTTATCGTATAATTCTTGATCAAGATTGAAGTCGCCTTCTTTACTACGATTACTCATTAGTTTTTCCTCCTTTCGCTAGAGATATTCTGATACGTTCTGATACAATCTTAGGCATTTCAACTTTTGGTGCATCTGGATGTAATAACCAAGTTGCTGCATAATGTGTATCAGTAACTTTAAAGAATGGTGGTTCAGCTTCATAGTCAATATTTAAAGCATATTTATTACGAGCTGCGAAAGCATCACCTTTTGGAGGATAAATCATATCAGGTGGAGTACCTGGTATAGCTTCAAGCTTTTCTTTACTATCAATATCAGGAATTGATGATAGTAATGCCCATGTATAAGGATGACGTGGATCATAGAAAATTTCTTCAGCTTTTCCATATTCAACGATCTTTCCGGCATACATTACAGCAACACGGTCAGCCATATTAGCCACAACACCTAAGTCATGAGTAATGAAAATACAAGATAAGCCACGTTCTTTTTTAATTTTATTAATTAATTCAAGAATTTGGGCTTGAATAGTAACGTCTAGAGCAGTTGTAGGCTCATCACAAATTAAAACATCTGGATTTGCAGTTAAGGCAATCGCAATAACGATACGTTGTCTCATACCACCTGAGAATTCAAATGGATATTGACGGAAACGTCTTTCAGGCATTGGAATACCTACTTCTTTCATTATTTCAATCGCTCTTTGACGAGCAACAGTTTTAGTAATTCTTGTTTTATCAATTAATTCTAAATCAATTGCTTCTTTTTCTTTCTTGTATTCTTCTAAAGACTTATCACTATAACGATTATTAAGATCTTTAATCTTTTGAGCATGTTCTTCATAGATTTTAGCTTTGAATTGTTTATTATCTTCTTTAGCTTCTTTCTTTCTCTTATTTAAAGCATCTTTTAAATCAGGTAAAACTTTCTTAAGTTCTTCATCATAAGTAGCGATGTTCTTCTTCATTTCAGCTTTAGCTTCACTTAATTTAGCTTTAGCATCAACTTTACTCATTTCGCCTTTTTCTACTGCTTTCTTTGTATTAGCGTTAACTAAGAAATATTTATCTTTTTCTTTTTTAACATTAATATTACGGTGGGCAATAGCGTTCTTATATTCGATTAATTCTTTAGAAATTAAATCATCATATCTTTGTTTTAACTTATCGGCGTTAACTAAAGTTGCTTCAGTAATTTGATGACCAATACGAACGATTGGGTTAAGACTTGATAATGGATCTTGGAAGATCATACCAATCTTATGACCACGAATCTTATAGAATTCATCTTCAGAAATGTCTAAAAGATTTTCACCTTCATAAATGATTGAACCTTTTTCAATAATTGCATTATTTGCAAGAATTTGCATAATAGTCTTACTAGTTACTGATTTACCTGAACCAGATTCACCAACGATACAAAGTGTTTCACCTTCATATAAATCAAAGGAAATATCACGAACAGCTTGAACTAGACCATGGTCAGTCTTAAAAGTAACACGTAAATCTTTAACTTCTAATTTCTTTTCAGCCATCATTATTCACTTCCTTTCAATGAAGGATTAAATGCATCACGTAATCCATTACCAAATAAGTTAAATGAAATCATAATTAAGGAAATAATTATTGCTGGAATTATGATCAAGAATGGATAAGTACTAATATATTTTTGGTTATTAGATAGGATAGTACCAAATGATTTCATACCATCAATTAATCCAATGTATGATAATGATGCTTCGGAGAAAATAATACTTGGAACCATTAAGACACTACCTGTGAT
>DBWT01000015.1:4442-6011 GCA_002309035.1 Caryophanales bacterium UBA1231
TGAAACGATAGAATTGTGTTCTTGTTCTACCAGCGGTACTAATCCAACCGGTTAGACACAAGGCAATTCCTAATTCAATTGTCTTATCTACACCTTTTTCATCTAGGATTAGGATAGTAAGAGTTAATACTACAACACCAGGAACAGCATAAATAATATCAACTAAACGTTCCATGAATAAGTCGACATTACCACCAAAGTAACCAGAAATAGAACCCCAACAAATACCAAATACGAAACAAATAGCACTTGTACAAATTGCAAGAGCGAAACTTCTTAATAGATAAGTAAAGCATCTAGTAACAAGGTCAAATCCTGATCCATCAGTTCCGAATAAGAACTTAGGCATACGTGAATAACCTTTTTCTTTATATTGTGTAACTTCCGCAGTTACATAACGAAGTTTACCTAAACCTTCTAGTTCTTTTTCTGTTTGTTCTTCAATGCTGTTAACAGGACATTTATCACTTAATTTCTTGAATGATTCTGGACCAACTTCAAAATCATATTCGCACCATCCATTACGGATATAGTTCATTAATTGTGATTCAGAAATTTCCTTTTTAACATCGCCTAAAGCAACTTCATAAGGGTCGTATAAGAAATCAACTTTACGAACAACTAATTTATTTACTTTCTTAATACCAGTAGCTTGCCAATATGCAACTGGGAATTTATTAGTAGATAAATCTTTAGTCATAGAAACTAAACGGCTTGCATCGTTAATTGAAATTTCATGTAATAATTCATTTACATCTTCATCTTCACTATCGCTTGAAAAACGACAATCTTCAACACCGAAGAATATTAATTCTTCAGGATCTAATTTAGCTTCAAAACGTATTCTAGCTTTATTAGCTTCAGTAAGACCATTTTCAGCAATAATTTCAGAAAGATTATATTCAAATACATCTTCTGCAGTACCATAATCTAATGACCAATCTTTTAATACTATCGTATCAAGACCATCATTATAAGTTAATAAAATACGATATTCTGCTTGCTTATAACTTTCAAATACAGAATCTTCTTCCATATCAATTTTAACTTTATAATTATCAGTTGTATTAATATTAAATGCAGTATAGTTTTGAGTATATACATAATCTCTTACGCCTTGTCCTAGACGTACTTCAGATGTAATAATCCAAACACCACCACCAGCATATTTATTAGCTTGATTTGAAAGAATGTCTTCAGTTTTGATAATTTTTACAACACCAAGAGGATCTGCTTCAGCAGGGCAATCATTTTCAAAATCCCATGTAATGTCTTTCTTAAGTTCTAGACCATTCCAGAATGAATTACCTTTATTATTAAATAGTTTTGGACTTAAGTTCATTATTGTAGAATCTTCTCTTTCCATTGAGAATGGACTAACAATAGGAATAATAATTGATAATAAAATTAATAATCCAATAATAATTGCGCCAACTACAGATGATTTATTCTTACAAAAACGTTTGAAAGCATCTTTAAAGAATGTTGTAGTTTTTGTTTCAAACTTCGTGTCAAATATTTTTACGTCAGATTGACATAACTTAAATGAGTTCTCTTTAGTAATGACTT
>DBWT01000070.1 GCA_002309035.1 Caryophanales bacterium UBA1231
TTCATGATTAATGCTCTAGCAATACCGATACGTTGACGTTGACCACCACTAAATTCATGAGGATAACGTGAAGCATGGTCTCCAACAAGTCCTACTTTTTCTAGGATATCTAATACTTTAGCGTGGTTTTCAGCTTTATTATGATGTCCTTGAATTTGTAATCCTTCTTGAATGATATCTTCTACTGTCATTCTTGGGTCAAGTGAATCAACTGGATCTTGGAAAATCATTTGAATTTCATTTAATAATTTCTTATTAACATGACGATTGTCATATTTAATTCTCTTGATTTTCTTTCTTTGAACATTGATTACATTTTTAGCTTTAGCTTTTAAATCAGTGATTTCATTTTGAGCATTAGTTTTAATTTCTAATACTTTATCATGATATAATGAATCATTTTGATCTAAAGCAGCGATATCAGCATTCATTTTTTCATTGATTTTTTCAATCTTTTCGCGTAAATGAATACGAGTGTATTTGATTTCTTTTTTATTCCAACGAGCACCGGCTGTGATACGGTAACCTTTATAATAAACAGAACCTGATGTAATATCATAAAGTCTTATAATACTACGTCCAGTTGTTGTTTTACCACAACCAGATTCACCAACTATACCGAAACATTCACCTTCATGAACATCAAAACTAACGTTTGATACAGCTTTTAATTTTTGTTTGTTAAATGCACTACCAAAGAAGAAAAATTGTTTTAAGTTTCGTACAGAAAGAATAATATCACTATTAATTAATTCTTCTCTTTTCTTGATATTAGGATTAATATTATAACCTTTTATTGATTGTTCAAAGTAATTTGTTTTAGCATCTTCATGAGAATCATCAAATGCTTTACCTTCTTCAGCAGCAATAATGTTATCGTATAATTCTTGATCAAGATTGAAGTCGCCTTCTTTACTACGATTACTCATTAGTTTTTCCTCCTTTCGCTAGTGAAATTCTAATACGTTCTGATACAATCTTAGGCATTTCTACTTTTGGTGCATCAGGATGCAATAACCATGTTGCAGCATAATGTGTATCAGTTATTTTAAAGAATGGTGGTTCAGCCTCAAAGTCAATATTCATTGCATATTTATTACGAGCCGCAAACGCATCACCTTTTGGAGGATAAATCATATCAGGTGGAGTTCCTGGAATAGCTTCAAGCTTTTCTTTAGAATCAATATCAGGTATTGATGAAAGTAATGCCCAAGTATATGGGTGACGTGGATCATAGAATACTTCTTCCGCTTTTCCATATTCAACAATTTTACCAGCATACATTACAGCAACTCTGTCAGCCATGTTTGCAACAACACCTAAGTCATGAGTAATGAAAATACAAGATAAGCCACGTTCTTTTTTAATTTTGTTAATTAATTCAAGAATTTGGGCTTGAATAGTAACGTCTAGAGCAGTTGTAGGTTCATCACAGATTAAAACATCTGGATTTGCAGTTAAAGCAATCGCAATAACGATACGTTGTCTCATACCACCTGAGAATTCAAATGGATATTGACGGAAACGTCTTTCAGGCATTGGAATACCTACTTCTTTCATTATCTCAATTGCACGTTGTTTAGCAACAGCTTTAGTGATTCTTGTTTTATCAATTAATTCTAAATCAATTGCGGCTTTTTCTTTCTTGTATTCTTCTAAAGATTTATCTTCATAACGACTATTAAGATCAGCAATCTTTTCCGCATGTTCACGATAAATTTGGGCTTTAAATTCTTTAACTTCAGCTTTTGCCTCTTTCTTACGTTTGTTTAAAGCTTCTTTTAAAGCAGGTAAATCACGTTTTAGTTCTTCATCATATACTGCAATATTTTTTTTCATTTCTTCTTTTGCAGCTTTTAATTTTTCTTTAGCTTCAGCTTTAGTCATTTCGCCTTTTTCAATTGCTTTTTTGTTATTAGCGTTAACTAAGAAATATTTATCTTTTTCTTTTTTAGCATTAATATTACGATGGGCAATTGCATTCTTATATTCGATTAATTCTTTAGAAATTAAATCATCATATTTTTGTTTTAATTTGTCAGCGTTAACTAAAGTTGCTTCAGTAATTTGATGACCAATACGAACAATTGGATTAAGACTTGATAGAGGATCTTGGAAAATCATACCAATCTTATGACCACGAATCTTGTAGAATTCATCTTCAGAAATATCTAAAAGATTTTCACCTTCATAAATGATTGAACCATTTTCAATAATCGCATTATTTGCAAGAATTTGCATAATAGTTTTACTAGTTACTGATTTACCAGAACCAGATTCACCAACGATACAAAGTGTTTCGCCTTCATATAAATCAAAGGAAATATCACGAACAGCTTTAACTAGACCATGGTCAGTTTTAAAAGTAACACGCAAGTCTTTAACTTCTAGTTTCTTTTCTGCCATTATTGTTCACTTCCTTTCAATGAAGGATTGAATGCATCACGCAATCCATTACCGAATAAGTTAAATGAAATCATTATTAAAGATATGATTGTGGCAGGAATAATGATTAAGAATGGATAAGTACTTAAGTAAATTTGATTACTTGAAAGTATTGTACCAAATGATCTCATACCACTAATTAATCCTAAATATGAAAGTGATGCTTCAGAGAAAATAACGCCAGGAACCATTAAGACACTACCTGTGATAATTGTACCAATGGCATTAGGTAAGATATGACGGAAAATCAAACGCATATCGCTTGCACCTAATGTACGTGAAGCTAAAATATATTCACGTCCTTTGAAACGATAGAACTGTGTTCTTGTTCTTGCTGAAGTGCTTATCCAACCGGTTAAGCAAAGCGCGACTCCAAGTTCAAACGTCTTAGAAAATCCTTTTTCATCCATGATTAAGATAGTTAATGTTAAAACAACAACACCAGGGATATTGGCTAAAATATCAGTAATACGTTCCATAAATAAGTCAACGTTACCACCAAAGTAACCAGAAACAGCACCCCAGCATAAACCAAAGATGAAACAGAATGCTGATGTAGTAATTGCTAATGCAAAGCTTCTTAATAAATAAGTAAAGCATCTAGTAACTAGGTCAAATCCAGAACCATCTGTACCGAATAAGAATCTAGGCATTCTTGAATAACCTTTTTCTTTATAAACAGTAACTACACCACGAACATAACGAAGAGTCATGCCTTCAAGTTCTGATACTTTTTGATCTTTAACTTCATTAATAGGACATTTATCACTTAATTTTTCAAATGATTCAGGTCCGACTTCAAAGTCATAAGTACACCAACCATTACGAATATATCCGTTAAGAGTTGATTCACCAACATCTTTTATTACGTCACCTAATGCTACTTCATAAGCATCATAAACGAAATCTACTTTTCTAACAACTAGTTTATTAACTTTCTTAATACCAGTTGCTTGCCAGTATTCTTCAGGGAAATCTCTAATTGCAGGGTCTTTGGCCATTGTTACTAGACCACTAGCATTATTTATAGAGATATTATGAAGTTTTCTAGCAACTTCTTCATCTTCACTATCAGATGAGAAACGACAATCTTCAATACCAATGAATACTAATTTTTCAGCATCTTTTTTAGCTTCAAAGCGCACACGACACTTATTAGCTTCAGTAAGACCATTATCGGCAATAATTTCTGATAAATTATATTCAAATATATCTTCTTCTCCACCATAATCTTTTGACCAATCTCTTAATACGATTGAATCAACATTATTATTGTAAGTAAGAAGGATACGATATTCAGCTTGTTGATAGTTTTCAAAAACTGAATCTTCTTCCATATTAATAGTTACTTTATAATTATCAGTAGTATTAATGTCAAAAGCAGTATAGTTTTGCGTATAGATTATATCAGAACGACCTTCGCCGATTTTATTTTCTGATGTAATAATCCAAACACCACCACCAGCAAATTTATTAGCCTGATTAGATAAAATATCTTCTGTACTAATAATTTTAACAACACCACGTGGATCAATTTCTGCAGGTCCGTCATTTTCAAAGTCCCAAGTGATACCTTTCTTTACTTCTAAACCATTCCAGAATGTATTAGATTTATTACTGAATAATTTAGGCTGTAAATTCTTGATATCAGCATCTTCTCTAGTCATATCATAAGGACTAACTAGCGGAATAACAAGTGATAATAATACTAATAATCCAATAATAATAGCACCAACAACAGATGATTTATTTTTACAGAAACGACGGAAAGCGTCTTTCATAAAAGTTGTTGTCTTAGATTCAAACTTAGTATCCGAAATTTTTACATCAGATTGACATAAAACAAATGAGTTCTCTTTAGTAATGACTTCATTACCATATGCATCAAAAATCTTGTCAGCCATTATTTCTTAGCCCCCATTCTGATTCGTGGATCAATAAATCCATACGAAAGGTCAAGTAATACACCAGCAAGTAAGCCTATGGTAGTAAATAAAGCCATATCAACGAATAAAACGTTATAGTCTTTTTTGTTAATAGATGTAATAAATAAAGAACCGATACCATCAATACCATATAAACTTTCAAGAATCATAGAACCACCTAATAAGCCTAAGAATTCAGAAATGATTGATGGAACGATTGGAACCATGGCATTACGTAATGCATGACGTAAAATTGATTGTTTTTTAGTTAAACCTTTAGTTCTGGCAAGTAATAAATAATCACTTTCCATAACTTCACATAATTCGGCACGTGTTGCACGAGCATAACTACAAATTGAGCCAAATGATAAGCAGAGTACTGGTATTACATAGCCTTTGACTCGGAACCAGAATTCCGCATCCCTTCCAGGCCATTGAGTAGGTAACCAATGACTCTTATAACACAATAAGAACATTAGGAATGTAATCAAAACGAAACTAGGAATAGATATGAAAACCATAATTGCGGTTGAAATGATATGGTCAGTTATTGTGTTCTTCTTTAAAGCTGCCCATATACCTAAAGCAATACCCAAAGGAACGGAGAAAATAACCGCAAATACGTTAATTTTAACCGATGTAGGTAACTTCGATATAATAATAGGTAGCGCTAAGTTACGTGGTTGAATAGCTGTTGAATAACCCCAATTCCATTCAGTAACGATATTTTTTACCCAATTACCATATTGTTTCATAACCGGAACAGAATAGTAATTATGAGGTTTTCCAGATTGAGCTTCCTCATATCTGAAAATTCTCTTACCTAAATCTGATCTTTCAATCGGTGAATCAATAAAATATCCTAAATAAACTTGTTTTGCACAATAACTATTAGTTTGTTCTTTTGTACCGATTGGTAATTCAACTGGTAATAATTTAATTAAAATGAATGTTAATGATAGGATTATTACAAGCGTAATAGAGGCAAGTCCAATACGCTTTAGTATATATTTCCACATATTTTTGCTCCTTTCTTTAAATCTTTTATTAAAAACTACAAAAAATATAAAAAAAATTTTTATAGTATTTAATAAAAGATTTATAGGATTAGTGGCATAAGACCACTAACCCTATAATAATATCTTTTATTGAAAATCTAACTGATAATTATTCAGCAGGTTCTTCTTCAGCAAGCCATGCTCCATCAACAGTAATTAATGCAGACATTGGAACTTCTTTAACTTCAGTTGCAAAGTATACATCAAATCCGTTATAACCAGAGCCGTTTGGCATTGTTAAGTTTTCAGCAGCGTATTTTGCAACTAATTCTGCAGGAACTGTAACAGTTAATACACCTGTAGCAGCATCATAAGAAGATTCACATTTATCTTCGAAGTAATCACCATCTTCATTTAAGTAAGCGAAAATCATAACTTTATCAACGACAACTTTAACATCTTCACTTTCAGCAGCTTTGATGTTAATCTTGATAGTTTGACTGCCATCTTCATTAGCGATTGCTTCATCAAATTCAGTTTGTTGACAAGGAACAGATACACCGTTTTCGAAGAATCCACCTTGGTCAGCAGCTAACCATAATGAATCAAATGACCATGCAACACCATCAAACATTAAATCTTTAGTAACTTTACTAGTATCAACACCCCAGTTTAGAGTGAATCCAGATGAGTTATCAGATTTTAATACTTCTAAGAAGTTGATAGGATTTAGAGAGTTACCACTAATAGAACCAAAGCCTAAGTCATATTGACCAAGCATTAACTTCTTGTAGTAAACATCAGACCATACAGAACCAACCCAGAACTTAACTTCAAGAGTTAACTTACCATCGCAAACAGATGGATCATTGAATGCATCTTCGAAGCATTGTTTAATGAAGTTATGATATTGTTCTTCGTTAGTAGGACGTTGCCATGCGATTTCGATTTCAATCTTGTCGCCAGCTTTATAAGTACCATCAGCAAGTAATGCTTCAGCAGCTTTCTTGAAGTAGGCACGAGCAATTTCAAGGTCATATCCATCGCCATCAGCATCAGCGATTAATGACTTAATAGCTTCTTTATGTTCATCAGTGTAGTTATAAACAACACCATCTTCTGGATTAGATTGGTAAACGTCACCAAAGTAGTCAACAGAACTCATAACACCTAACTTAGCAGCTAGACCTGGACGGTTTAAAGCATAAGATAAACCTAAATAGAAATCATGGTTAGCCATAATTGGTTCGCATTCCCAATAATCTTCAACTTCAGTTGTAGCAACTGAGCCATTAACACCGAATAATTGAATCCATGTTTCTTGGTCACAAGTGTTAGCATTAAGTTTGAATGTAGAACCACCATTAGTTTGTTTTACAACATACTTAACGTTTGCATTAGTTTCTGATGTACCATCAGTCTTACCTTTGAAGTTATCAAGTTGAGTTGAAGGAACACCACAAGAACTTAAGTTACCTGCCATAAATTCTTTGAATGCAGCTTCTTGGTCAGTATTAGCAGCAGCTAAGATATCAAAGTGAACACCTTCAACGTTGTAACGACCAACTTCGTTAGAGAATTCATTCTTCTTAAATACGATTTCAGCATCTTTAACCCATGCTTCAAGTACGAATGGACCAGTTGATAATGTTGTATCAACAGGAGTTAAACCAGTTTCAGTATTGAAGTTACCAAACCATTCAGCACCACCGATTTCATCGATGAATTCTTGAGGGATTGGAGCATAAATTGAAGATGATGCATAATACATAGCATAGAATTGGTTACAAGGACTTGCAAATTCGATATGGAATGTACCATCTTCATCAATTGAAAGACCAACGTTCTTCCAAGCTTCAGCATTGAATCCATTTGCAGATGCATAGTAGTATGCAGATGAACCTTTGATTTCACTTGATGAACCTTCATTATCAAGAGCACGTGCCCAACCATTAGCTTGAGTGAATAATAACTTATAAGGAGTTAAATAGTCTTCAGCTTTAACTTCTTGGCCATTATATTTAGCAAACTTTTCAGATTTAGTGGCATATTTTAATTCACTACCAAGTTTAACTTGGAATTTCCACTTTGTAGCAAGACCAGTATTAGGATTAGCATTTTCAGCGATTGGACGTTCATCTTTAGCTAAATCAGCATACCATTCATAACCGTCTTTAGTTTCATTCATTCTAGTTCCCCAATAACTACCAGCGATATAAGGTTGTAAATCACCAACTACAGAACCTTTGTCATCACCATAGTTAATAGTGTTAGGATCTTCTGCTTCGAATGTATGATAGTACATAGCATAAGCAGGATTTTCACCTTCGATTGATAAAGGAGCAGTAATAGTACCTTCAGCAACAGCACCAAATCCGTAACCAACGATATAAGTTGAAGTACCAAGAGTTACATTAGTATTATATAATGCATAACCAGCTTCTTGGAATAATGTAATACCAGTTAAACCAGCCTTAAGAGCATATTCTTCTAATGCAGCTAAAATCTTAGTTCTTTCCTCATAACTAGCAGCAACATATGAATAAGCGCCGTTAGCTATCTTTACGAATTCGCCTAAAGCATCAGTACCTGCTTTACCAGCAGCTTTAGCAGCGTCAGCAGTTGTAGAAGCAGCGATTTTTTGTAATGCATCTACAGCAGCATTAGCGATTTCGTCTTTTTCTTCATCGAATGCAGCAGCAAAGTGATCACTAAAAGCATCAACTACATCTTTAGTAGCAGCAGCTTTTGCATCAGCAAGAGCAACTTTAGCTTGTTCAGCAGCAACTTGCGCTTTAGCTTCTTCTAAAGCTTTCGCAGTTTCTTCGTCAACTTTTCCACCATCACATGCAAATAATGCAACAGCGAAAACTGAAACGAATGCAACAGCAAACAATTTCTTTAATAAACTTTTCATTTGTACCTCCATTTGTTGCGAAAAGTAAGCAACATTAATTTAATTTAGATAATCAGATTAAATTATCTTGATAATATTATATCAAAATCATATATTACATGCAATAAAATATTTTATGAAAACGTTCTTATTTCAGTCTTCTTTAAAAACCTTACATAGCAAGCGCTTACATTATTTGTTTTAAAGAAAAATTTTCACATTTAGTGAAAATACTTTCTTTCTTTTATTGCATTATTTTCAGATAATTTCATGCAAAATGAAAATTTTAATGAAAATTTACACTATTTTTGCAAAATTAAAAACAAAATTACCGATACTAATAGTAAAATTCCTCCAGAAATGAAGTAAGGAACGATAGTATAGAACTTACCTTTACGCATTTCCTTCTTCTTTTCCATATAATCAGGATAACTTTTATATTTTCTATCTTCAGTTTTTGCTCTATTTCCTACAAAGACATAATATGTAGAATATCCAAGACCATCAAAGCCACCTAAATTAGAAACCCAAGCAAGTCCTCCAAAAAAGATTGTAATCAAACTAACTATAAAAGTTCCATTAGTGTAATTTAATAATACATTAAATGATGTAAATGATAAATAAATTAAAACCAAAGATGCCATCGCAATAAATATAACAACTGATTTAATTAAAATATATTTTGTTTTTCCCATAATATAACCTCACAATAACAAGATTTTATCATATTTTCATAAATAAATAAAGTAAAAAATAAATGTGGTGCTTTTTGGCACCACATATTCTTCTTATTTATTATATTCTACATTATGTAAGAATGCTTCATTAGATAAATATTCTTCCATATATAGATCAAGAGTATCAAGACTACACCAACCATGTTCAAGCATTGCAACGTTGAAATTAATTTCGTTATAATATTCACCTAATACTGTTTGACCTAATTCATGCCAATCAAAGAATACAGCCATACCATAACCATAAGCAATAATTTGTGTTGGAGCTTCATTAACAGTATTGAATACATCTTTAGCAATACTTGTATTTAATCCATATTTGCCAAGGTATGCACTAACATCTTTAACTTCCCATCCTTCATAATTAACACCAAGGTCAATACGAGATTCAAGAAGATAAGCCATTAATGAATAATAATTTTCATATTCACCAGCAATTTCCCAGTTAATATCGTTTTTAACTTGAGCGACGTATTTTGCAACACATGTTTCAACATATTTAGCCCAACCTTCACCATGACCAGTACATGTCATAATTGTTGCCATTGGTGATACTTTATCACTTTCTTTAGCGAAACAATATGCATATAAGTGTCCTGGATATCCTTCATGGGCAAGAGTAGTTAATGTTTCGAAATGGTTCTTACCTAAAGCATCACCATTGATATGAATGAATTCTTTATCAAAGGCATCAAGTGGACTCTTCATATAATATGCTAAAGTTGTAGTGTTAGCTGTAACTGTCTTATCCATTAATGTTACTGAAATTTCAGGTTCATTTTCAAGTTCAGGAACGATTGTCTTCGCAAATTCTTTACAGAATGCTACGATATCAAGTGGATCAGTTGAGTCAATAGCTTTAACTTTACCACTATCAATTTTTGAAGCTTCTGCGTTTGATGAAATTGTCGCATTAGCAGATTTCCATAAAGCGTAGAATTTTGCAAATTCATCATCAACAAACTTAATTGCTTCTTGAGTTGTAGTTTCTGTTAAACCTAAACGATTCTTTAACATCTTTTCATATAAAGCAACTCCACCATCTTCTTTATAACCATATAAATATGATGTAGTGTCATCTTTAGTTAAACCTTTTTCAGTCATGAAATCACGAATCTTTTTGGCAAGATCAGCATGAGCTGGAATAAATTTTTCATTAAATGCTTTTGCAAAAGCACTCTTATAATTAGTTAAAGCTTCATCAGAGAGATTAAGTTCAGTCTTAGCAGCGTCAAGTTTTTCATTATAAATACCAATTAAATAATAAGCTTCATCACTTTCAGTAGTTTTTGCAACACCTTCTAAGTAATCAGCCATACCATTTAAAGTAAATCCAGCAAGTGGATAACCAGCTTCTACACGGTCTAAAATATATTCGTAATAAGACATAAATGCATCATAACTAGAATTTACATAGCTTAAAGCATCATCAATATCTTGTACAGTTCTTAATGAATATGCTTCAAGAACAGTTGGGAAGTCAGCCGCATAGCCACCATATTGGTCAACATATGTTAAACGCATTAAAGTAATCTTTGTAGAAGTGATTAATTCTTCATAGAAAGTAATTTGTTCATTAATGATACGATAATCTAATCTTTGTTTATTACTGATTTTAGCATCCGAAAAAGCATTAAATTCATTACGTAATCTTTGAATTTCTTCTAAATCTGATTGGAATTCTTCATCAGTATATTTTTCATATGTATACCATTCAGCATCATAATGTTCAAATCCAAAGTTTTCAGGATGAACAAAGAATATATTATTTGTTGATTGGTCTCCACCCATAAAATATACAAACATTTCTTCTGCATATGTTTGGAAAGCTTCGTTATCTGGATAATCAACTGTTAAAATTGCTCTAAATTCGTCAACAACTTTTTCAGTTCCTTTTTCTTTAACTAAAGCTTTAACTTGGTAATTACCTTGAGTTGTTTGTGTATTATTAGTATAAACAACATCATATTTAGTTAAATCAAGTTCTTCTGCACCTTCACCTTTTTCAAGTTCAAGTGTTGCAGTTTCACCTTCATTTATAACAATTGTTTTAGAATTTAATTCATAACCAGTATGACTAGGTTTAACAACAAAATTAACTTCAACTGGTTCTAAACGATAATAAAACTTATTTTCAGCCATCGTAAATCTTACTTTGTAAGTACCAGCTTCAGTAAAAGCTTCTTGACTAACTTTAACTGGCGCTTTAATATCACTTAAAGAATAATTAATTTTTACTAGACCAAAACCATCAGTTAAATATGCTACTTGATTGTCTTCTACATTAACTGTAACACGAGCTTTATCAATAACAAGTTTAGCATTTAAAACTTTAGATTCTTCACCTAATTTAACAGTCGCTTTATAGTCATATGAGCCAGGCGCAGATTGTTTTTTTGTTGGGCTATATGTAACAGTAGCACCTTCTGGCAAACCAGTAACTTCTGGACGATAAGTTTTACCATCATAAGTCACATTTAAATCTTCGAATTTGACGTCATCAAGGGTTACTTTTGTTTCACCACCATTTTCACCACCATTATCTCCACTATTTCCGCCATTATCTCCATTTTCACCACTTGGTGTGTCAGTTTTATCTGCTGGTTTATCACCACAAGCAGTAAAACCAGCTAATAGGAATAATGCAAAAACTAAAAGAAATATTTTCCAAAAATTCTTTTTCATAAAATTCCTCCTTTAATTTGGTTAGTATATAATTTATTACAATCTAATAAATTAGTCAAGTTTTTTCTTTAATTTTTTATATTTTTATTTATTTTAAATAAGGATCATATTTAATTTCTTCATTTCTTGTCGTCATTTCATCATGACCTGGATATAAAATATAATCATCATAATCTTTAAATAAATTATTATCTTTAAAACGTGAAAGTGATAAATTCATTTGCGTCTGATTACCGGAATAAAGGTCAGTTCGGCCAATCGAGCGTTTAAAAATAAAATCACCAGTAAAAATAATATCATCGCATATGATAATGATACTACAATCAGAATGCCCTGGCATTTCCATTATTTTTAATTTAAAACCATTTTCCAATAAACAGGTCCCTTCTTCTATTTTTTTATATCGATCATCACAAATAAATTCTAAACGGGGTCCTAACATTCTTGAATAATTGATATAACCATCTTCAAGTTTTTTTACAGCATTTTTATGTAAATATATAAACGCATTAGTATTTTTTAAATAAGAATCAAGTTCATAAAAATGGTCAAAATGACCATGTGTTAAAAAAATACCAATAATTTCACTTTTTAAATCTTTTTTTATTTCTTCATAAGAAACTGATGGATCAATTATTATCGTAAATTCATTATTATATAACATATAAGTGTTAGAATCTAAATATTTTGAAATATATTTTCTAACAAACATCATCATTCACCATTAAGTGCATAATAATAAGCACCATATATTCCAGCTTTATTATATAAAGATGCTAAAACAATTTTAGTATCCTTAATTGTATAAAATGCAAGTTCTTTAAAATGTTTTAAAGTCGGATCTAATAATACTGAACCTGCTTTTGAAACACCCCCACCAATAACAATGACATCAGGATTAAATGTTGCGGCAAGAATACTTAAGCCAATTGCTAAATAATATGCCGTTTTATCCATTACTTGGAGGGCAATTTTATCTTGTTCAATACAAGCTTGCGTGATATCGCGAATACTAATTCTTCCGTAACGATTTAAAAGAGTGTGTTTACCACGTCTTAAGCCATAAGCAGTTCTTCTAATTCCTGTTGCGCTAGCATATTGTTCAAGACAACCAGTTAGACCGCATGTGCAAGGACGGCCTTTGAATGGAAAGATTCTTATATGACCGATTTCCCCTGCCGAGCCATTAGAACCTGTATATAATTCTTTATTAATAATAATTCCCCCACCAATACC
>DBWT01000041.1 GCA_002309035.1 Caryophanales bacterium UBA1231
AGGAGGATAAAATGAAAAAAATAATAAATATTTTAATGTTTACTATTGTATTATTATTGATGCTTTCTAATATTTCGGTAAATATTGTTAATGCTGAAGGTGAAACAACCGTTGGCGAATCAAAATATAAAGAAGAAGAAGTAGTGGCTGAATACGATTTAGGTTATGGTATTACAGAACGCAAAGTTATAGCATATTCTTCTAGTAATTTAGAAGGCTTTAGCGCTGCTGGTAGTGGTGGTGGGGGTCTAAATGAACCAGGTAGAATGTATCCCCAATCTGTTAATATTCTACAAGTACCATCTGTAGAAGGCGTTAAAGTAATAAACTATGTTAACCAAGTTAGCTATGGTTGGGGTAGAGGGACAATTAAAGAAGTTATCAAAAATTTTGAACAAAACAATCCTGGATGGAAAGTTCTTGCAGCAATCAATGGTGACTTTTTCGACATTAACGGTAATCATCCACTTCCAGATACAACCTCAGGAAGTTCAATTACAAATGGTGATGTTCTAAAAAATTATGGAAAGACGGTAGTAGGCTTTACTAATAATGGAACTACTAATTCATTAATTGGTGGTAAAACTATCGCATTTACAGAAGATTACTATTTAGCTGTTTTTGATAATAATTATGAAATGGTTGCTGAATATAAGGTTGACTTTATGAATCCAGATGAAGTCCAAGAAGGAATTAGCGTTTATTATTCAGTTCCTTATTTTGAAAATGTTGATTTAAAACAAAGAGGTCACACTATTGTTAATGTTCCTGACAATTCATATGTGGTTTCTTCACCTGAACGCTGCATACCATATGTTAATAAAGACAATGGTACTCAATCATTTTTTGGCAAAGGTTATGCAAGTGCAAGTAATGCACGAGAAATTCCATATACACAATTTGGTGTTTACTCAACAAACGAAGAGTTAAATGATTATTTAAGTAGTGATTTATATTCAATTAGAGTACAAAAGAATGTTGTTGGCGATTATGCTGAATGTGATAATCTAACAGGTTGTGGCGATACTTTAGTTAATAATGGTGTTGGTGTTGTTCATAATAATAAAGAAAGACATCCAAGAACAATGGTTGGTGTAAAGCCTGATGGAACAATAGTTATGGTAACAGTTGATGGTCGTCAACCTGGAAATAATATGTATGGTATGACACTTGATGAACTAGGTGCTGTAATGGAATCTTTAGGCTGTGAATATGCATATAACCTAGATGGCGGCGGCTCAACAACAATGATTATTCGTCAAGGAAGCGAACTAGTTGTTTTAAACTCTCCTTCTGATGGTTCAGAAAGAAGAGATGCGAATGCATTATTAGTTGTTGTTCCTGAATTTTCAATTGAAATCAAGAATGTTACTGATAATCAAATGACATTAAGCATTCCTACTAATTTAAAAGGAATCGAAATTAGCAATGTTAAGATTACTGTTAATGGCAATGAATATGATGTTCAAGATTCAATCACTATCAGTAATTTAACAGCTAATACAAAGTATGATGTCTCATTTAATTATGATTTATTGTATCATGGTAAACAATCGCATGTTGATGGAAAAACATTTAGTGTCCAAATGGGAAAGCAACTCCCAACAGTGTCTAATCTTCAATTTAATTATAAAGACGGCAAACTAACAATTCATTATGATATTGATGATCCAGCAGGTATAGTTGATATGTGTTCGCTATATTATACAAAAGGATCTATCAATATTGATAAAGACAGTCATGAAATCGTAATTGAAAATGTCAGTAGATTTCTTCAACAAGATTTAGAATTAGTTTTGTTTGCGAATATCGAATCAGAAACTCATTCTTCAATTGTTCTATCTTTTTCAGCAGAACAATTTGAATCTTTCATAATTGAAGATAATCCAAAAGAAAAAACATCTTGTTTCAACGCTGGCATGTTTGTTATTGGTTTAATTTCAATCCTTAGTATTTCAGCAATATTATTCATTAAGAAGAAAGATTAAATATAAAATGGTGCAGCTATTATAAGGGGAATAAAACATAATAAAGCCTTGATAATTTGAACAAATCGCTTGCAATGTCATATTTATTATGATATAATATATAAGCATTGAATGAGAAGTTCAAATGTTTGGTGCTGCGGCTGTGGCGAAACTGGCAGACGCGCTAGACTTAGGATCTAGTTCCTCGGAGTGCAGGTTCGATTCCTGTCAGCCGCACCATTTTTTTATGGTCCCGTGGTGTAGTGGTTAACATGCCAGTCTGTCACACTGGAGATCGCGAGTTCAAGTCTCGTCGGGACCGCCATTTTTGGTTTTATGTGCCTATAGTTCAATTGGATAGAATACTTGACTACGGATCAAGGGGTTGGGGGTTCGAGTCCTCTTGGGCACGCCATTCTTAATCGGGAAATAGCTCAGCTTGGTAGAGCATCTGGTTTGGGACCAGAGGGTCGCAGGTTCGAATCCTGTTTTCCCGACCATTTAATTTGCGGGTGTAGTTCAACGGCAGAACCTCAGCCTTCCAAGCTGACTACGTGGGTTCGATTCCCATCACTCGCTCCATTAATTAGTATTCTTTGACATTATTTGTCAAAGTTTTTTTATTTTCTAAAAATACTATTTTTAAAATAATAATCATGTCGATGATTCAGCATTTTCGCAAAAGCAATTTTTCGTATTATTAGTATAATATAAATGAGGAGGCGATTAATGATGAATACTAGTTCATTTGTAGAAAAACAAATAGTTAATTATCTAAGTAGAAAATACTATTCTGAACTGAATAATCATTGGAAGCAACTTATTAAAATGATGTTTCCATCAATTGTGCTAAGTGATATCATTTATTGTGAAAATGTTAAAATGCCGTTGAAACAAGATATTTTTATTGTTGCAACAGGCATTAAAAAAACTATTAGTATTAAGAGTGGTAAAGATGCAACACTTCATTGCGAATCGCTTGAACACTTTTGTTCTTTTTTAAAATTTTTAAATGTAGATGAATATGATATTGAAACTTTAAGAATATATCATTATGGAGATGGGACTATTGATGGAACAGGCGAGAAGAGGGAGTGCGCTGCGACACTAAAAATTAAATATGAAAACAGAATAAAAATTTTTAATTCACATGTTAATAAACCAAATTTATTAAGAATGATAATTGATCGTTTTTTATCATTTGGAACATTAAATCAGTGTGATAAGGTAGATTATCTGTATTATGGTAATCTTAATGATGGCGAATTATATGATATGAATGATTTGATTGAATTTTTCTCAATTCAGCATGTTACAAAAATAAGGGGAATTCATTTTGGTACTTTTCATTATAGTGCATATTATAGATTTATTACATCGAAAAATACAAATGAAATGGATAGACACTATATTGCAATAAAGTGGTTCGGGCATGAAATTGATTTGGATAAATTTGTTAAATATAGAAAACTGAAAAATTATAATAGTAATCATATTAGTAGTTCATTAGAACTATAGTTAATAATGGCGA
>DBWT01000034.1 GCA_002309035.1 Caryophanales bacterium UBA1231
ACATATTTTAGCTTTCAAAAAGAGGCAGCACATACACAGCCATGCATAAAAAATAGACCATGCTTTTTTGCATGATCTATTTCTTGTTATTTACTTATTATATGCTAAGCATGAGCTAAGCCACCAAGAGAGACATTTTTGTATCTTTGTGAAGCTTTGAGCTTGTGCTTATACAACAAAGATCAATTATTCTTTTACGAATGGTAATAATGCCATATGACGAGCACGTTTGATGGCAACTGCTAATTCTCTTTGATAAATAGCTTTTGTACCAGTAACTCTACGTGGTAAGATTTTTCCACGATCACTGATATAATGTTTTAATAAATCAGCATCTTTCCAATCAATCTTTTCAATCTTGTTTTCAGTAAAATAACAAGTTTTTTTACGTCTTTTATAAACTGCCATAATTTCCTCCTAAAATGGTAAATCATCATCAGTTACATCGTAAGCTTGACTCATTTGATCCACTGGACTTTCTTGTGGCTGTTGTTTAGGTTGTTGGAATGGATTTGGACGACTGTTTTGTCTAGGCATATCATATGGTGATAAATCATCATATGGAGCATAGCCATCACTTCCACCATTTCCTTTAGGTTCTAGAAAATGAACCGCATCGCAAACAACTTCAGTCACATATCTTTTAGAGCCATCAGTAGCTGTATAAGAACGAGTTTGAATACGTCCTTCAACACCTATTTGACCACCTTTACGAATATAACGATTTAAATTTTCTGCTTGTTTGTTAAAAACAACACAATTAATAAAATCAGCTTCTCTTTCTCCAGCTTGATTTGTAAAATTACGATTAATAGCTAGAGTAAAAGTAGCAACTGCAGAACCACTTGGCATGGTTCTTAGTTCTGGGTCTTTGGTTAGTCTTCCGACTAATATTACTCTATTCATGTGACCTCCTCATTATTCAGCAACAACGATATGACGAATAATGTTTTCTTTAATGTTTGCTAAACGTGTGAATTCATTAACAGCTTCAACTGTTGCAGTAACATTAAGTAGTACATAGTATCCTTTTGTGCATTTAGCGATTTCATAGGCTAATTCTCTTAAGCCCCATTCGTTAACTGCATCAACAGTAGAACCATTAGCAGTGAAAGCACCATTAATTTCTTCGATTAATGCTTTACGAGCTTCTTCTTCTACTTCAGGACGAATAATGTACATAACTTCATATTTTTTCATTTTGTACACCTCCTTCTGGTCATTAGGCTTAATATTCGTTAATATTAAGCAAGGAATAGAATACTTAAATTCTATACTGCATTATTATATCACTTTTTGTTTCTTTTGTAAAGTGTTTTAAGAAAAAGAACTTAAGAATTTTTCTTAAGTTCTTTTGTCTATTTTGTTCTATTTTTTTAAAGCTGTAGCTATTAATGAAGCAACTTCACAATTATGATAAACCAAGCTTTGATTAGCTTTTAGGCTCTTACCTTCAGTTAATTCAGTAACACGTTTTAATAAGAATGGGGTTACTTTCTTACCGGTAATTTTTTCCTGTTCAGCTTCAAATAAAGCTTGATCAATAGCTTTGTTAACAAATGAAGCAGCTAGTTCATCAGCCTTATCAATTGGATTAACAACTAGCATACCACCCCTTAATTGAAGTTCTTGCTTTACTTTAAACATATGAGCTATAGCACTAGCATCATCAGCTCGAATTGGAACTTCTAGTCCACTATCAGCAGTATAGAAAGCAGGTAGGTGATTAGTCTGGTAACCAATGACCGGTACACCTTTGGTTTCTAAATACTCTAGTGTCTTAGGTAAATCAAGAATAGCTTTAGCACCAGCACAAACTACAATTACTTCCGTTTCAGCTAGTTCTTCTAGGTCAGCTGAAATATCCCAAGTTTCACTAGCACCTCGGTGAACACCACCAATACCACCAGTAGCAAATACATTAATGCCCGCCATCTTCGCAATCATCATAGTAGCACTAACAGTAGTTGCACCACTTTGCTTTTTGCTGATGACATAAGCTAGGTCTCTTCTTGATACTTTTGCTATCTCTTTTGATGTTGCTAAATACATTAAATCCTCATCCGTTAAACCAACTTTAATAATACCATTAATGATTGCAATTGATGCAGGGACAGCACCCGAATCGCGAACAATTTGTTCACATTTTTTAGCCACTTCTAAATTAGTAGGATATGGCATACCATGTGAAATAATTGTAGATTCTAATGCCACAACTGCTCTTTTTTGTTCAAGTGCTTGCTTTACTTCTTTACTAATACAAAGATATTTGTTCATATTATTGTGCCCAAATCCATTGTGTTAGGTCAACTGTATCAGGATATAGACTTAAGACAACTGTTCTATTGAAGTGATATCCGCCTTTTACAACATCTAAAGTAATGGTAACATCCGTTTTTTCACTAACAGGTTTTGCATAATATAATCCATTTGGACCTTTTGTAAATAGCGTATCAAGATCAGATACACTCCATGTAACGTTAGCATCTCTTAGATATTTGATTGCATTTAATTCCATGGTTGTCCATTCTAAGAATTGATTCCAACGATTGGTTCTAATCATATAGGCAGGACATTCTTTACCACTCATATCGTAGTGACGTTTAATATTATCTGTAGTTAGATTATATTTATGACAAAGCATTGCGACTAGCTTTGTATCGTGATGCATTGAACCATCATAGTTACCATCAGCATTAATACACATTTCAATACCGATACTACTTGAATTACAGTGAGCATAGATTTCTGATGGATGTGTTCCCCCCGCATGCCAACAAGCCATTGTATCTTCAAATGATTGATAAATCACACCTTGGTCAACTTGATAATTCCAGCTAGCTTCACGGTAAGTACTATTAACATATACATTATTATATTGTGTTTGAGCAAGTAGTTTAGCATCTTCCTCAGGACGAGCCATTCCGCTTTCATGAACAACAACCCATAAAATGTTTTCTGGGTTTGGAATAACATAACCTGGATAGAATGCTTTATCTAAGTAAGCTTGGGTTACATAGTTAGAATTGTTATTTTCATTTTGAATTTCGCTTTGTGTAGCGTTCATTTTTAAAGATGGGTGTTTAATTTCACCATCATAACGATACCAAACACGGTTCTTAGGTGCATTATTTCTAACATCATTAAAATATGTTTGATTAATAGTAATTTCTTTTCCATCAATTAAATTTAAAACAGCACCAGTATAAATTGGAATTTGATGATGGAAATAATAGTCATTAGTAATCCATTCAACATAATTCTTATGTGCTATTAATTCACTAGGCATAATATATGGAAGCCATGCGTCTAAGAAACCTTCTAAGGTATTACCACCAAAATTATCGAGTTGGTATTTCTTAGATACCGTTGCATCTTGGTATTGAATTTGGCAGCTAATAGTATCATTAACAATTTCAATTGGTTTGATAACGACACCTTCATCGGTAACAACAACTTCTTTACCACTATTCCAAGTGATTTTTGATGGGTATTTAATATGAGTAAGTGGTAGACTATTTCTGCGACCGGCTTTATATTCAGCTACTTCACCATCAACCCAATCAGCAATCAGTTTGGCATAAGATTCATTACTATATTCTTTAACAATGGTCTTTTTGTAATAATTACGAATTTCACCATTTTCGGTGTTTTTAATTCTAATTTCAATTATTGCTTCTTGATCATGGTCAGTTTGAATGATTTCACCATTATCTTTAATTACGTCTGGATTAAGTGAAGTATAAGTCACCTCATAAGTCTTATAGAATTGGGCAATCGTAAATGAGCCATTCTTATAATATTGTGATTGAACTTTACCTTCATATTGACGATAAGCAATGGTAAATGGATCTCTTTTAGATGGTACAACATTAACAGAAATCGTCTTCTTTTCACTCTTACCAGCCTTCGTAATCGTTACTGTTAATTTAACAGTTACATCTTCTTCAGGCATAAAGAGCATACCTTGACTATTTAGGACATCTTCATGATCACTTGACCAAGCAAGAACAGCGCCATCATATTCTTCAGGTAAATTAATACTTGCATTAACTTCTCTAGGTACACCGTAACGATCTTTAAGATCCTCTTCAGCTGGTTTTGGGGTTTCTTCACTACCGCCACCACCACCAGGCATTGTACAAGATATTACTAAAGTAGATAAAACTAATATAAAACTGCATAAAATAAAGCGTATCAATATTTTTTTCATTTTCATATCTCTCTTTCCATATATATTATACCATACTATTCCCATTTACGATTGGCGATAAACCAAGCGGTTTCTTTTAGAATTGTAGGTGAAGCACTACAAATAACACTAACCTCAGTTCCATCACAAGAAACAATGACATTACCATTCATTGGTTCAAAGCCATCCGCATTATCACTTACTTGATTAGTTACATATACTTTCTCTGTATACTTACAAATTCGACTAATAAAGGATTGAGAAGGGAATTGATTATCTTTGTTAGATGTATATTCATCGGTACCAGCACAACAACAAACAACACAAATCTTTGGTTTAATTACTGATAATAAGCAATCGTTTGATGATGTAGGTGAACCATGATGACCAGCTTTAAAGAGATCAACTTCAGGTAGCGTATTATATTCAACTAAATATTCTTCACCTTTCTTCTCTAAGTCACCAGTGAACAAATAATGATGTTCATCTTGATTGATTAAGAAACATACTGAATAATTGTTTTCATCATTTGATTTGTTTTCGTAGAAATAGTTATATAAAATTTCTAATTCAATGCCATCCGCAATATCATATTTGCGTTTAGCTTCACCTTCATTATTATA
>DBWT01000039.1:0-625 GCA_002309035.1 Caryophanales bacterium UBA1231
TTCATATGCATAAACTTTTGCAGTAGCATTTTCAGTTGAAGGAGTGAATGATACTTTAACAGCATTTAAAGCATCAAATGTACGTTTAGTTCCATAAACGATTGTATTATCACTTGATTTAACTTCATTATATTGAGTAGCAACAAATTGATCACCTTCACCAGTTCCTAAAGAAACATCGGCTAACCATTGATTATTTGTATCAGTATAATCTTTTTCATTTTCACCTTTAACTTCAATTAATGAAATACCAGAGAAACCAGCTTCTTCATTTGTATTCTTTGTTACACGAACATAGAATACTTGTTCGAAATATTTAACATTATCAGCATGTTTTTCGCCAGTTAAAGCGCCATCTAATGTATCAAAGAAATTAATACCATCAAATGATGTAACTGCTGTGAAATTTAAAGTGCTTGGATTATCAAGTCTAACTTTATTTGACCAGCTTTCACCTTTTTTTGAAATTTCCATACCAGTACCAGTTGTTACATTAACTTGTACGTCTTCTAATTTGGCTTCATTGCCTAAAGTAAACCATGCGAATGTTGAAGCGCTTAATGTTACTACAACTAACGCAAGAGTCATAATTGACATAAATAATTTTTTTGTAAGTTTCATAATA
>DBWT01000039.1:791-2127 GCA_002309035.1 Caryophanales bacterium UBA1231
TTATCCTCAGTTCCAAAAGTAGTAAAGCCTGTTTCTGAATTTAAGACATCCATATCTAATTCAGTTGGAATTAAGTTATCACCAGTCTTTTCATAATAGAAACTAGCTGAACCTTTTAGTTTATCTAAGTCTTCACTATAGCCATATCCATAACCATAACTTGCTAGACTTTTACCATTACGATAACTTAGATCGTAACACTTCGTTGCATCTTTTTGATTTCCATAAAAACTATATTGGTTATCATAGAATGCAATTCTCACGGCATCAGATGCATATTTTGTTACCACATCCGAACTATTAATATCAACTTGCGTTCCATTCTCAATGTTGTAGTCAGTGTAATCAACACCAGCACGAGCTTTCACACCTTTTGATACGATGTATGTTCCTTTTGCAATGTCTACATCGTCGTATGTTACTTCACGATTGAAATCACTTAAGTAAACACCAAGTCCGTATTCTTCTGCTTTGTGGTCTTCAACATCTGTGGCGCGGAAGTAAATCTTAAGTTTTATAAATTTAACATTTACTCCATCTTCCACTGTCTTTAAGACATTTCCACTTAAATCTTGTACATTTCTTCCATCAATGGAAGTTACTGGACTCAAACAAATCTCTTGTTCATTATTTTGACCTTTAATATAACTCTCGATGAGACTTGCCGGAATTACTGAATAGAAATCTTTATTGTTCAAGGAGATTTCAATTGTTTCACCACCACCAACTGTAAAGTTGATATCGGAAACCTCACTTGTATCTGATAAAGAGAACCAAGCAAACGTTGAAGTACCTAAGGTAATTACTACTAAAGTCAAAGACACTATTGAAAGAACTAATTTTAGAAGTAATCTCTTTCCCATTATTCTTCCTCATCATCGTTAGTCTTTCTTATTGCGAAGACTAATTTCATTTTTAGTTGTCCATGCTTTAGTGCATCGTTACAATCGCCATCCCAACCTTCAAGCCAGAAGACTATTGTAAATTTTCTAACTTCTTGAGGTACGAAGTTTTCTATTACATAATTTCCAAAATTATCATCAGCAGTTAATAACTGTTTTTCGAAACTATCATAGAAAGCTTTGACATCAGGTTGTCTTGATATTACCTTAATGATATTCTCATCCCCATGGCCATCATCTTTTAAGAAGAGTGTACCTTTGGTAAACTTTACATTATCTTCTTCATCTACATATCCACCTTCAATTACAACAATTCTTAATGCTTTATCAACATTATTAGTAACTGTAACTGTATCAAGATTAAGTTCAACATCGACTGAGATGTTACCTTCATTCTTGAGGTAGAATGTATATGCAATGTAATTGTTTGAATC
>DBWT01000039.1:2205-6360 GCA_002309035.1 Caryophanales bacterium UBA1231
TCTTCATGTTCTGATAAGGAAATACCTAAGGCAAGCGCTGCATCGTCAAGCGATATAACGAATGTTCCCATGTACTGTCCAAAGTAAGCAACCAGTCCAATGAATGCCGATAACAAACCAGTAACCAAAATTCCGATCAGTAGTAGACTTTTAGTTACTTTATATTTTGATCGAGCAACAGACATGCTTCTAATAACTATCTACCACCTTTCTTCTTAGAATAACAAAAGCCAATTGTCTTATTACGACAACTGGCTACCATTTTTTATTAGGCCCTATAGCTTTGCGTCCTTACGTTTCCGTAAGTTTGCCATTATACGATAGTGGTTTTGTTCACATGCATAACTAGCAAATATAAAAAGCCAGTCGCACGCTCAATGTTTCATTGAAAAGCAACTGGCTACCATTTTTCTAGGTCCTATAGTTTTGCGTCCTTACGTTTCCATAAGTTTGCCTTTATAGTCAATGTATTATTTGAAAAGCAACTGGCTACCATTTCAGGTCCTGTAGTTTTGCGTCCTTATGTTTCCATAAGTTTGCCTTTATATTCAATACACCATTATTATATCATAATATTAAAACCTTGTCAACAATTTTTTTAATTTTTTTTATCAATTTTTTAATATTAGATAATAGGTCAGTATTATTATCTCATATTTTTGCAATAATGTCAATAAAAATTTTTTATTTTTTTATTGTTTTACTAAATATTTATCAATATATTCATTAAATAATTTATTCATTTCTTTTGTCATATCTGGATCACTTTCTAATCCATGATTAGAATTTGGAAATGTTAGAAAATGATGATCAATATTATCTTCAGTTAATAGATAATCAAGACGAACTGCATCACTATATGGTACAACACTATCTTTTGTGCCATGACATAAAAGAGTTGGGACAGCAGAATGAGAATATTTAATTGGTGAAACATTTAATAAATCAAGTAATGCATCTTCATATTTTTCTTCATTATAAGAATGACCTGATAACCAAGAGAATAATTCATATAAATTCATACCAAAATCAGGCATATTATAATATTCTCTATTAGTGATATCAGTTGGTCCACTTAAAGATACAACACAAACAGGCATTATTGGCGTTGTAAATGGCTCAAAATATTGGAAGCCATATGCATAAAGTAATGATAAATGACCACCAGCTGAATGACCAGTGAGCAATACTTTTGTGATATTGATATTTTTTTCATTTGCTTTAGTCTTAATTTTATCTAATGCATGATAAATATCATTCATAATATCAATAGCACTAATATCAGTACTTGCATAACGATAATTCATTGTAGCTATCGCTACATTTTTATCTTTTAATCTTTTCTTGATTTCATCAGTATAAGCACTTTTATCACCCCAGATCCAAGCACCGCCATGAATATAAAGAATAAGTCCCACTTCTTCTTTATTTTCTAGGTCACGAGGAATATAAAGATCTAATTTTTGTCTTTCATGTTCACCATATGATAAATCTATAAATTCATAATAATTCTTTTTACAACCAAACGATATGAAAGATATAAAAATAAATAATATAATAATTATTATTTTTTTCATAATCTTTTACCATGTGCTGGGCAATTTTCATCAACAACTTTTTTAATTTCTACTTCGACGTTATGAATATTAGGATTATCACTAAATATTTTATTATCAAATTCATTAGTCTTACCAAAATTTAAGCGTTCTTGATGACGTCTTGTATAAAGAATGCATAAAAAATTAATAAAGAATATAAGACAGATGAGCACCATCAGGGCCCCCATCATTAAAATGCCAAAAGCAATCCATTTCATTATATCATTTACTTCAGGATTGAAATAACCAACGATATAACAAATAGATGCTGCTATGATAAAGAATATTGCCATAAACGCAAAAGCAAAAGTTAAACCAGCTTTATTATAAGTTCTAAATCCATACATAATAATTACCTACATTGTTTTCTTATATTCTTCTATTTTTAAATTTTCGTTATAAGTTGCGTCTCCTGGCTTAATACCAACTAGGCCTTGGACCGCTTTATAACATTCTTTCATTAATTTTAAAGTTCCATCTGGATATGATAATGTGTTATCTGGCATAATAGGTTCACCAATATGCATATCAACACAAGGAGTTTTACCAAATAATTTAAATAATCCTTTACGAGGTCTAAATGATAAACCAATTGGAATGACTGGTTTATTATGTTTTACTGCGAATTTGAAAACTCCTTTTTTAAATGGGCGAATATCAGGATAATAATACCACATTGATCCTTCAGGGTAACAATGAAGCCATCTACCATCATCTAAGACATTATCAATGGCACGGGAAAAAGCAGCCATTGAACGGATATTATCAGTTGGAACTGGAATACCACCAACCCATTTAATGAAGTTTCTATTTGGTCCTTCAAAATTAGTTTTCCAGGCAATCATATATTCTAAATGAGGTGAAATTGCCCGCATAACGCAAATATAATCCCACATAAATACGTGATTACAAATAGTAACAGCACCGTTCTTTAATAATTTCCTATTTTTCCTAATATTTTTCTTGCCATAAATCTTAAGTCCATGTGCAAGTCTACAAACAGGAAATACTACAATAAATAATAATAGCCATAAAACACCGCGACCTAATTTATAAATAAATGATTTATTATAATAACGATAATTTTCATCATAATGAGTATCAACTAAGTGAGGAACAACAAGCATGTGTTCATCACTTCTATCTGGATAATTATAGCCTAAATTGGGACGATATTGCATGATTCACCTATAACAATTTAGAACCGAAATAGATGATGAAAAAATAAGTCCCAACTGATACTACCGTTTCAATTGCGAAAAAGATAATATTTCCTTTTCTTTTTGGATTATCTTTATTAGCAATCGCGAGACTTAATCCCGTTATACCAATAAATGTCATAATACCATAACCAATTAAACCAATTAAGATAATAACAAAAATAAAGAAGAAAACCCAACCAATTACAGCACCTTCTTCGCCATTCTTTACAGCAAGAGATTCATCAATTACCGCATATGTTAAATAAGCAGTCCAAATGCAATATAAAATAATTGATACTATTTTATAAATTTTAACAGTGACGTCAAATGGTCTTTTAAGTTTCTTTTTCTTTTCTACTTCTACTACTTCTTTTTCTTCCATATTAATCATGTTCCTTTCATCATTAGTTTATTATACCATTTTTTTATTTCTTTTGAAATGCTAGAATTAGAAAAATAAAAAAAGCTATCAAAATTTGATAGCTTTTATTATTAATCATCTAGATTTTCTTCTGTTGCTTCTGGTAAAGTGATTTTGAAATTAGTCTTAAATTCTTTACAAACAAAAGACATAGAACCACTACCTTCAGTACTAACACCACTGATATCCCACTTTAAGCAAGCACCAGTTTCTCTATCAATAGAGAATGTATATGTTACTGCTACGCCAATTGTCGATACAGCAGCTGTATATTTGTCACAGGCACGACCAGCAACAGTGTCACTAGTTTTAACAGCATCCATTCCTTCATATGCTTGATACATAGTCATGAAGCCATTAACCATCATTGTATAAGCGTTTGCGATTTCTTGAGCTTGGTCTTTTGTATAATATTCATCATAAACAATAGTTTGTTTTGTCCATTCATCTTCATCTTTTTGATATATAACAAACTTAGTATCATCACTTAAATCGAAATAACATTCATCATCACCAGTTAAAATATAATAAAGTTCGCCATCAGCACCAAATGCGATGTCACCAGTTTCTTCTTCACCATCAGAATCTTTTGAATGATATTCATATCTTAAGAATAATCCATTAGCATCAATTAATGTTTGAAGCTTTTCTTCAACTTCTTCTGCTTTGTGATCTTGACTTACAGCTGAACTAGTTTGATTATTTCCGCCATTGTTTTCATTGTTTTCTGTTGTATCATTATTATCATCATCTTTATCGCCATATTTATCGACTAAATCACTAACATTACATCCTACTAAAAATAGCATAGCGAATGTAAACAAAACAAATACAAAAATTTTCTTCATTAATTATTTCCTCCAATTTTTATAATTATATTAAATTATGGTAAAAGATTTCCAAAACTTTCTTCTTCATCTCCAGCCATGTCAGT
>DBWT01000025.1:0-20530 GCA_002309035.1 Caryophanales bacterium UBA1231
AATAAGTCATCACCAACTAATTGAACTCTTTTACCTAGTCTTTCAGTTAACTTTTTCCAACCATCCCAGTCGCTTTCTGCTAAACCATCTTCGATTGTTACGATTGAAGGATATTCATTAACCATGCTTTCAAGATAATCAATTAATTCATCAGTTGATTTCTTTCCTTCACCAGATTTTACTAGATTGTACATTCCATTACCTTCATAGAATTCAGATGAAGCAACGTCCATACCCAAGAAAATTTGTGTGCCAAGTTCATAACCTGCTTTTTCAACAGCTTCTTTGATTAAAGCTAGAGGTTCTTTATTACCTGATTTACAGCTAGGTGCAAATCCGCCTTCATCACCAACACCAGTTTCATAACCATGAGCTTTTACAACTTTTTGTAAAACATGGAAAATTTCAGTACCAGCTCTTAGAGCTTCTCTGAATGATTCAAAACCAGCTGGAATAATAAAGAATTCTTGGAAATCAACAGTTGATTGTGCATGTGCACCGCCATTGATAACGTTCATACAAGGTGTAGGTAAAACTTTACCATTTGTACCACCAATGTATCTATATAGAGGCATATGTAAGCTTTCAGCAGCTGCTCTTGCGACAGCAAGTGATACGCCAAGAAGAGCGTTTGCACCTAAATTAGATTTAAAAGGTGTTCCATCTAATTTTAACATTGCTCTATCAATACCTAATTGATCAGTAACTTCCATACCTTCAACGACAGGCGCAATTTTTTCATTTACATTTTGAACTGCTTTTAAAACACCTTTGCCAAGGTATCTTGATTTATCGCCATCTCTTAATTCAAGTGCTTCTCTTTCACCAGTAGATGCACCAGATGGAACGATTGCACGTGCACGTGTACCATCACATAATCTAACTTCTACTTCAACAGTTGGATTACCACGGCTATCTAAAACTTCACGACCAATTACTTTTACAATTTTTGCCATATTTAATTCTCCTTTAAAATGTTATATTTTTTACTTATATATTATACCACTATTTAGTAAAATAAGCAATACAAATGATATTGAACCAAAAACTTTGTAGAGTTTAAATAAAAGATAAAAATACAATTCATTTATCATATTTTATTTAGTTAAATCTTTAGGATTGATTAGATAATAATTATAAGTATCATAATATTGTTCATGATAGTATAATTCTTCTTTTCTTAATGATTCATAAATCATTCCACACTTTTCCATGACTTTTCTTGAAGCAATGTTTTCAGTAACACATGCTGTTACAACACGGTGAATGCCAGCTGAAAAGCAAAAATCAATCATTAATTTTAAAGCTTCACTTGTATAACCTTTATTCCAATGTTCTTCACCAATAGCATAACCTATTTCCACATTTTGAAATAATTTGCTTGGTGAATTACACCAAAGAATCATACCGATAACTTCTTTTGTATCATTTTTCTCTATGGCAAATATATAACGTTCATTGACCATAAAGTAATCTATTCTTTTTTTAAGATCTAATTGATCAATGCTATCATAATAGCTATCAATAAAGTATCTTAAGACTTTTTGATTGTGGTTAATGTTATTAAAGATATCTTCTGTATCAGATTCTTTTAAGAAACGAAGTGTTATTCTTTTTCCTTTTAAAACAATTGTTGGGTCGAATTCTTTCATTATCTATCACCCTTCTTTTCATCATCATTGATTAATCCTAAATTAACATGACAATAACCTGTCGGATTTTTATCTAAATAATCTTGATGATATTCTTCAGCAAGATAGAAATTTTTTAGAGGTAATATTTCTATTTTGTAGTTTTTATTTAAATGTGTATCAAAATATCCTTTAATTACATTAAAATCATTACTATCTAAATAATATACACCACTTCGATATTGATGACCAATATCATGTGCTTGTTGATCAACTGAATATGGATCAACAAATCTTAAAAAATGTTCTAAGATTTTATCTAAGCTTATGATTTCATTGTCATAATCAATTTTTACTGTTTCCGCATGGGTTGCTAAATGAGCTTTAACTTCTTCATATGTTGGGTTTTCTTTATCACCATTAGCATATCCAACAGTTGTATTAGTAATTCCTTTCAACTGTTTGAAGTAATGTTCAACACCCCAAAAGCATCCACCAGCTAAATAAATCGTCTTATTCATATTTTTTCCTTTTATTTTCCTTTAAGTTTAAAATGCTGAAGAAACTTCAGCATTCTAATTATTTTACTAAATTAACATCATCTAACAAAATATAACCATTTCCAGTTGTATCTTGGAAGTTGAACATTACCCACATTAGGTTTTGTGTAGTAAATGGTACACTACCATTTTTGAATCGGCTAAACTCAATCACAAATGTTCCATTATTTGTTTCACTTATATCTAAATTATATGTATAATAGTTGTAACTTGTATCAGCAAGTTGCATAACAACAGTACCATTGTAATTTGAGAAATCAGCTTTGAACTCAAGTTTATTCATTCCTTTGTGAGCACCTGTTTCTACTTCAAAAATGAAATATTGCCAGCCTTGGCCAGAAGAATTAATTTTAACTCCACTGTCGCTAAGTTCACAAGTAAGACCAGAATGAACGCGCATTGAAGATGCTGTAAAGGCATCAAGTGCAAATTGTTCTCTAAAATCAAAATTACATACGATTACACGATTTGGATCTTTTAAGTAGAAAACAAAACCGCTACTTAAAGATTTTGTTGTACCTAATTCATTTTTTGCATAAGCACTAACATAATATGGTTTACCAAGTTCAAGATTTGCTTTTGAAAAACTAAATGATGTGCTCTCTTGCTCAGCTCTATATAATTCATTATCTTCTGCATCATTTACAACAACTTCATAGTTTTCAGCAAAAAGTGATCTTGAAAGAAGAATTTTAACATCTTCATCACCTTCAGAAACACCTGAAATAGAGAATGGGAATGGTTCACTTCTTTCCATTGAAATGAATCTTGCTTCTTGTAATTCAAATGAAACTGTTCCTGCTTTTTCAACCATTAGTTCAACATAGCCAATCTTTTGTGTATCAAATACATTGTTTTGTTTATTTAATACTACTGAGAAATCGCTAATACCGATTGTGAAAGACTTAGGACCAGTAAAATCATCAATAATCTTATATGCCCAAATTTCATATGAATCACCTTCGATAAAACGAATGCTGATTGCTGCACCTGAATTTGTGCCATTAATTGTTAATCTAAAGCCTTCAGGATAATAAGCAACTGAACCCCATTTATAGATTCTAATTGAACCATAGCCTACTGAATCAGTTTTAGTAATTAGAAGGTTGCCATTTTGAAGCTTTAGATTCATTGGAGCACCTTCAGGATGGTTTACATAAACACTTGTTGAATCATAATCAAATAAATCAATATTTGTATTATAATTATCAGTTCTAAAAGGTGTGATTGTGAAATTATCTTTGTTGAAAATATTAACAAATGGGCTCTTGCCAAAACCACATTTAATATATACTGGATTATCTACTTTCTTTGAATATGCTATAATCTTACCGTTTTCAATTGTTGCTGTAGCCTTATGGTATTTACCATCAGCACCAGCCAAATATAAACATTCAATTTCACCCTCAGAATGTAAGCCACCATTGTTATATAATTCAATTGTTACTGTCTTACCATTAACAGTATGTGATTTATATGATGGTCCTTCAGCATAATAATTATAGTTGTAAATTGATGACATAATTGATTTGGCAACTCTTTCACAAATATAATGTTTTGCTTTTGGATGGATATATGTTGGATCACCATTGTCACATGTTGAGATGAAATATGCATGATCATCTTCACTACATGCCATTGCTTGGCTTTCACGAACATATGAGAAATCAAAATTATTGCCACTATCACCATCATAACATGCAAGACCAATTACATAGTATGATAATTCTGGACTATTGAATAATTCACGATAGTTCACAAATAATTCTTTTAAGAATTCTTTGTAATCATTGCCTGCTGCTGAATTGTTACATCCTTGATACCAAACAACACCAGTAAGTTTTGTATGTCTTAGAGGATATATCATCGCATTGTAATGTAAGAACTTAGTTGAACAAGTACCTGTATAATATTCTGGGCCCATCCAGTTAGCAATATTTGTATCACCTTGATAAGCAGTTACAATACCAATTGGTACTTCTTCTTTTAATTCTTTACCAAGAATTGAACCAGTCATTGTAGCAATTGCACTAAAACTAAAGCAGTTACTTTCGTTAGGCTTGAACCAACGACCATTTGTTACACTTTCAAGTTTTGTTGTTGATGTTACAACATCTTGGCAGAAGAAACGAACATTTGAATCTACTAAGTTATCGATATCATCTTGTGTCCAGTCAGAACTTAATGTTGTCCACTGCATATTTGATTGACCAGCAAATAGATAAACATCACCAAATAAAATATTAGTAATACTTGTTGAAATATTAAGACCATTTGAAACAACAATTGTCGTTGGTGTAAATGATTTTTCATGAGCTGGCATCACAATTTCAAAATATCCATTGTTATTTGAAATACCATAATATTTATGATTTTCAATAGATAGTATCATTGTTTGATTTTTAGGACCAAAACCAGCAACAACATTATCAACATCTCTTTGAATAACCATATTACTATCATATGGATTTCCTAAAGTAATTTCATGAATGTTGTTTTCATATTGAGACATTGTTTTAAAATGTATTTCATTATGATAGTTACTAGTTTTACCTTGAATTTTTAAATCATATTCTGTATTTTGTGTTAAACATTCTTCATGTTGAAAATATGGTTCACTAACTTCCATATCAATCACAACATTAGAACCTGTTGTTAAGGTTACTTGATAATGAGTATCACTATTTTGATTTTGCCAAGTAAACACAGGATTAATGCTTACTTCCCCATTATTCATTTGACCTTGAATTTGTACATTATAATCTTCCATATGTGGCTCCGGTTTCTTTCCTTCTTCATTCTTAGTACATGAACATATAAAAAATAAAAATAATATACCAATTGTCATGATTAAAGATAATCTTTTCATTTCGACATCCTCCATTATTATCATTTAATTATATCACATTTTTAAAGAAAAATGTTGAGATTCATTAAACTATTCCTTTGTGAGATTATCCAAAGCTTCATCATTGTGATCAATTATCATTTTAATTTTCTGACATGATTTTATTTCTTGACATTGTCCACAAGTATTAACGCTTTTCTTTGCCGCACAAAGTCTAATAGGGCAAAGTTTATCACAAAAGACTGTTTTAACACCATCCATTCTACAACCCATGCAATTAATATCTTCTGGTTTAATTTCAATATGATTTAGTTCTGACCACTTTTGAGCTGTTTTGATTCTTAATTCTTGATCATTATTAATAGTAGCTTGATATGCATCACATTTAGAACAATCAAGACCACAATATGCGATAAATTTATTCATATAAATCCCCTCTTTCTAAAAGAAACATCCATTTTCATGGATGCTTTTTTAACTATTTTTTGATGAACTGATACTACCTTGAGCAGCACCGATGATTTGAAGAACTCTTAACAATAGTTCTAAGAATGCCATAATCATATTGTTGACATATTCAAGATTATAGTATTTATATAAACCTTTAATTTCTTCAATTTCTTCTTCAGTTGCTAAGTTCTCAGCTCTCAATATTTCAATTGATCTTTCTTGAGCTTTTGTTTCAGATTTCAAAATAACAATTGTAAGAAGGAATGCTACAACATATAAAAGTAGACCAAGTCCTGCCATAATAAATGTTACAATAAAGTTAGGTGCTTTACCAGTATTTGATGCGATAATAATATCGATAACAATACCAATTAAAACAAGTGGTAAAAACATCATAGGTCCAAAAAATTGAATTGGAATTAAGACATTACGTTTTTTCATAATTGGATCTTTTTCGTTATCCATTATCGCAAGTGCTGATTTTTGAGCAGCCATTGCTAAAGAAGTAACAGAATCCTTTTTATATGTTAATCTTCTTAATCTTAGCTTTTTAAAGTAATGTGAATAAGAATTACCCCAAAGAACTGAACCACTACATTTAACTTTAATATGTTGTAATCCATTATTATCTAAAATTCTTCTTGCGGCATCTAAACCAGTTAATCCACAAGAATTCTTTGTTTTGTTTAGTTTATGATATTTAACAGCAAGTAGAATTGATATTACAATACCAACTAAAGCAAAAACAATTATTAAAGCACCTACAATAATCATTGCTATAGCAATACCATCACTTGTTGTTCCAGTGCTTTGTTTTACTAAATCAATAAGTTTATCCATAAAAATCTCCTATCATTTTTCATTATATTTTACATCAATATAACAGAAAATGCAATTAAATAAAAACTAATTATTTATTATTTAAACATATGAGGATATTTTTCAATCATAAAGTCCATGTCTTTATCACCACGACCACTCAAGCATACGAGGATACTTCCACTCTTCATATTTCTTGAACATTTGATTGCGTAAGCTAAAGCATGAGCACTTTCAATAGCTGGAATAATACCTTCTAATCTTGATAGCAAGAAAAAGGCCTCAGCTGCTTCATCATCAGTTATTGATTCATATTGGACTCTACCAATTTCATGTAAAAAGGCGTGTTCAGGGCCAACACCTGGATAATCTAGACCTGATGCAATACTATAAGCATTAGCAGGTGTACCATCAGCATTTTCTAAAACTAAAGAGTTAAAACCATGAAGAACACGTTCTTTACCAAATGTAATGCTAGCAGCATTTTTACCCACTTCTTCACCTTGTCCCATTGATTCAAGACCAACAATATTAACAGGTTCATTTAAGAAAGCTTCAAACATTCCGATCGCATTCGAACCTCCACCAACACATGCACATACGATGTCAGGAAGTTCTCCTGTCATTTCTACAAATTGTTGTTTAGCTTCAATTCCAATGATTTCTTGGAAATCGCGAACAATTAATGGATATGGATGTGGTCCAACGGCACTACCCAAGCAATAGAAAGCAGTTTTATACTCTTTTGAATATGCATCAAATGCAGCATCAACTGCTTCTTTTAAAGTCTTTGTGCCAAAATCAACAGGAATAACATTTGCACCTAGGACCTTGATACGTGAAACATTTGCTGCTTGTTTTTCAATATCAACTGTTCCCATATAAATATCACATTCTAATCCAAAGTATGCAGCTGCCATTGCTACTGCAGAACCATGGCTTCCTGCGCCTGTTTCAGCAATTAATTTCTTTTTGCCTAAGTATTTAGCTAATAGTGCTTGTCCCATCGCATTATTTAATTTATGAGCACCACCATGATTCAAATCTTCTCTTTTTAAATAGATTTGTACTTTGCCTAAATAATTAGATAAGTTTTGACAATGATATACAGGTGTTGGACGACCTTGATAATTCTTTCTGATTTCTCTTAGTTCAGCAATAAACTTTGCACTTTTAGCAATAGTTAAATAACCATCATATACTTCTTGTAAGGCATTTTGTAGATGCTTAGGTAGATATGATCCTCCGAAACGTCCAAAGTATCCATCAATAGATGGGTATAATTTATGATAGTTTTTAAAATCAAAATTAGACATGTTGTTTGCATAGTCTTCAAACAATCTTTGACCTTTAACTCTTCTATCTAATGGTTTTGGAGCGTTCTCAGGAATCAAATACTTATGACCTTCAAGAATAACTCCTTCTATTCTTTTTTCTTTAATTAAAAATCTTACTCTTCTTTCATTAATATTCCACTTTTCTGCTATTTCACTTACGGATAAATATTTCATACCAATTGCCTCGTTTCGGTATATATTATATACCGATATGGAAATAATTGCAATTGAATTACATCAAAAAAGATGCTATATCTATTTGATACAACATCTTGATTCTCTCAAAGTAGATAGCTTTATCTCAAATTTAATACAGAAATGAGAGAAAGTTATAATTTTATTACATAGAATGAATTTTTTCCTGAACCACCTTTTTCAAGTTTTCCTTCTTCTACCATCTTGGCTAATACTTTTTCAATTGAACTTATTGATAATAATGGACACAATTCAGCAATATCTGATTTTGTTACTTTGCCAAGTTTCATATCCAGAGCCTTTTTAACTGTATCATATGCACTAAGCTTTTTAGTTACCATCTCAACCCTATTTTCAAAGTCATCATAAGACATTGATATTATGCTTAATAAATAACTTACAAATGGTGTCGGATTATCGTTTTCGTTATGCCAACCTATTTGTGAATCATATAATGCGTCGTAATATAAATCTTTTAATTTAGATATCTTTAATTCAAGTGATATATATTTACCAACATAATATCCCGAACGATATAATAAAAGCGTTGTAAGTAACCTAGACATTCTTCCGTTTCCATTATTGAATGGATGGATACATAAAAAATCATGAATAAATATCGGAATTAGAATTAATGGATCAACTTCCTTTTTTTCAATAGCCTTATTATATTCATCACATAGTGCTTGTATAGCCATTGGTGTTTCAGATGGAGATATTGGAGTAAATAATGTAAAAGAATCACCTTTTTCATCAGTAGCACTTATATAATTTTGAACATTCTTAAATTTTCCACCATGTGACACTTCATCATTCTTACTATATAATATTTGATGCAATTGTAATATGTAATTCGGAGTTAATGGGATGTATTCAAAGCTTTCATGAATTGTATTTAGAGCATCTCTATATCCAGCAATTTCTTTTTCACTTCTATTTTTAGGAGTTGTTTTTTCGCTAACTATTTTTTTTAATCTGGTGTCAGTAGTTCTTATACCTTCAATAGCATTACTTGCTTCAGTACTTTGAATCTTTGCAAGTTCAACTAATTTATCTAATTCTTCTGGTTTTTGAACTAAATAATGTTCCTGTCTACCTTTTGCTTCATGAATATAGGCAATCTTATTTATAATTGAAGAGTTCCACACGTTATCTTTTAATTTTAAATAATCAAACTTTCTCATAATTTCCACTTCCTTCCCGTAAATTATACACTAAAATGAGAGAATAGTCAAGAAATTAGGAGATGAATATCCCTATATAACTTGATTTTAAGTCTCTTTAGAGTGATAGATACGACTCTAAGTAGAATCTTATTATGAAGAACAAACAAATTGAAAGCGAAATCCAACAATTAAACTTATCAAGAAAAGTCAAACTACTTGCATGGTTACTTGTATGGCAAACAAAAAATTACGACAATTTTTGCCGTAATTTTACTTAACATATCTGTGTAACCTAAGTTAAAATATTACAATGCACCCTCTAACCATTTATTTTAAAGGAATATTCCTGCGTGACATGTGACAGATGCGACAATTTCAACAAAACCACCATTCCTAATAGATACTTAACCTTGTTTTCATGTGAATTTTAAGGGAAATGTTTTATTTTATTAACCAATTGATTACATTAATTACTTTTATTCCATCGAACATATCTTCAGTTTCATCCAACGATAAAACTATTTTTTCATAATTATCTTTTACTTTCATAAGTGGAGATAACTCCCTTTCACGTGTTATCTCATCATTCATAAATTCAGTAACTTGAAAATAAATCTTTTCATTTGGTTTATTTGCGATAAAATCAATTTCTTTATTATCAATTTTTCCTATTGCAACATCATAGCCTCGTCTTAATAATTCGAAATAAACTATATTTTCTAGTATGTGTCCTCTATCTCTATCTCTTATGCCAAGCAAATAGTTTCTCAGACCAATATCAGAAATATAGTACTTACCTAAAGTTTTTAAATATTCTTTCCCTTTAATATCAAATCTTTTTATTTCATAAAACATAAATGTTTCAACTAACGCACTTATATAGCTTTCTACAGTATGGAAACTTGGCATTCCTTTTTTCTTTCTTTCTGCGAGCATGCCTCCACTAACAAGAGTATTGCCTATAGTAGAAAACGAAACATTCGATCCAATATTATCAGCTAAAAACATTACTATCTTTTTAAGTAATAATGCATCAGTTACCATTTTCTGGTCCCTTCTTTTTTCTCTTTCCAAAATATCTCTTGTTATTACAGTGTTATATATTCCTTCAAGTAGCATAAATGCTTTTTCTTGATTTAAACCAACATCTCTAATTCCTGGCATACCACCAAAACGCAAATATGCATCAAATGATTCTTTTAAAGAATAATGAATATTGTTTTTATCTATAACTTCTATTCTCTTTCCCCCAAAAGAGCTATCTACTTCCTTTATTTCAAAATCATGAAAGTACAAAAATTCTTTAAATGATAATGGTAACATCTTTATTTCTACACATCTTCCAGCTAAGTATGTTGAATACTCACTAGATAATAAATATGCATTAGAACCAGTAACATAAATATCTGTATCAAATTCCACTCTTAAAGCATTTATAGCATTTTCCCAACCTTTGACTCTTTGTATTTCATCAAAAAATAAATACATTCTTTTGTTTGGTATTATTCTTTCTTTAACATAGTCATATAATTCTTTATAATTCATCAAAGAGAATTCCATCTTTTCAAAATGCATTTCTATTATTTGTTCTTCCTTTTTACCTTCATCTATTAGATGCTTAACCATAAGTGATAATAGTTTTGATTTACCACTTCTTCTTATACCGGTCACAACTTTGATAGGTTCTTTATCTTGAAATGCAATAAGTTGATTCAAATATACATCACGATTTTTAAGATTTTCGTTATTTATCATACTAGTATCCTCCTATTGCATCTAGTATAACAAAATTCTTTTATTTTTTCAAGTATTTGCACCAAAATGCAAAAACTTTTTATTTTTCAACTTTTTTGCATTTTTCATTTTTAATAAACTACGTTTATAATAAAAAAGGCTTGATATTTATTGTATCAAACCTGTTCTACTATTATGGTGGACCTGAGGAGAGTTGAACTCCTGTCCAAAACACCATCCATACAACTTTCTACATGTTTAGTTTGTTTATAAATTCATAAATATTGGTAAATAAACAAAACCAATAAATATATAGCTTTAAATTTAGAATCATATATTAAGCAAATATAATCATCATAGCCTACTAATGTGATCCCTTAAATTTCTCGTAGGCAAGAAAAATAAGAAATGCGTCTACTAGAAATAACTAGCAGAAAGCGTAATTAGAATTTGTATTTCCGGTTATTAGAACCTCACGTTTTAACGTGCGTAACCACGACATGCTTATCATACTTCAAATGTCCTGTCGAAACCAATACAGGCCCTAGAGAGAATAATGCAAAAAAAGCATTATTCTTTATTTGCCTTTTTCTCTTTTCTTTTTTGTTTTTTCTTTGCTGGTTTTTCATCATTCAAAATATAAAGAATACCAATTGTGCCTTGACCACAATGACTTGAAATAACACATCCAGCATTAGTAACATAAAGATTCTTTATTTTATCAATAACACTTTCAATTTTACCTTTAATATATGATGCATATTTCTCACCTAATGAATGAGTGATAAAAACAGTGTCTTTATCAGCATAATCAAATGATTCTAAAAATTCATCAATCATTATATTTAAAGCTTTTTTATATGAACCAATAGATTTTTTCCATACTTGAAGTTTACCATCAACAACTTTTAGCATTGGACGAATATTTAATAAATTACCAATGAATTTAGCCGCATTCGAGCATCTTCCGCCTTTGTAGATATAATCTAGATTCATAACACAAAATTGTGAATGTGAGTGATGAGCTGCCCAATCTCCAATTTCAAGAATTTCTTCAAGTGATTTGCCTTCATCGCGAGCTTCACACATTTTAATTAAAACTAGTGAAATACCTGTAGATAAATTCATTGAGTCAACAAAATGAAGCTTATCTTTGAATTCAGGATGTTTTTCTTCTACTAAGTCTTTGACGATTGGTAAATTTTTAAAGCTACTACTTAATTTATCACCAATACCACAATAAACTACATCTTTGCCTTCTTTTAAAAATGGCATAAAGAAATCATAAAAATCTTGAATAGATGCTGTTGAAGTTTTTGGATGACTTCCTGTTTGTTCAGAGATTTCATACATTTTGTCTGATTGTAATTCAACCATATCTTTATATTGTTTATTGTTGATAATAATATAAAGAGGTAGTACAGCTATCTCATATTTATCAATTAATTCTTGACTTAAATCACAAGTCGAATCAGTTGCTATAACGATATTTTGGTTCTTCATTTTGTTCTCCTTTATCAATTCCATATTTGATTAAATCAATTTTCCGTATTAATGATGCTTTAGCATCTTCTAAACTAATTGACGTTTGATAATAATTAAATATCTCACGTCCCACTATTGAAAACATTATATAAACAATTTCCATTGCTTCTTCTTTTGTTTCAATATTGTATTCATCAAAACCAATAAAATGGCTGAAGTTTTCATTGTTAAGCTTTTCAAGTAATTCTTCTTGTCGATCATAACTAATATTGAAGAAAAGATCTAAAAAGAAGTTTTTCATTTGTGTATTTTTAAATGTTGATAAAAAGTCAAAAAGTAAAATAAAGATTTCTTCTAAATCTAATTTTCGATTTTTATCATATATATAATTATTAATAAAGCAATCTTTTTGTAAAGATACTAAATAATCATATAGATCTTCTTTATTATAAAAATAGTAATAAAAAGCTGTTCTTGTAATATTCAAAGCCTCTGTCAATTGATTGATTGATGTTCCAAAGTATGTGTTTTCACCAAATACTTTATACGATGCTTCAATCAATTGATTTTGCTTTTCAGTACTCAATAAGTAAAATACTTTCTTTGGCATAATCCACCTCATGCATATATATTATATTTGACACTGTGTCAAAAGTCAAATGATATACTAATAAATTACGATTTTGTAATTTGTAAACTTTATTATTTTTCATTTTTACTAAGATATGATAAAATAATATCAATAAAGGAGGTGTTAGCATGTCTGAGTTACTAGCTCCAGCTGGTTCAATGGATGCTTTTTTTGCTGCCGCATCAAATGGTGCTGATGCCATATATTTTGGACTAAATGCTTTTTCTGCAAGAGCATATGCTAATAATTTCACCCTTGAAGAATGTGAGTTTATTACTAAATACGCTCATTTAAGAAACATTAAAGTCTATTGTACAATGAATACCATTGTGTTCGAAAAAGAACTAGATGAAGCATATCAAACAATTGATGCTTTAGCTAAGATTGGTGTGGATGGAATCATCGTTCAAGATTTAGCATTAGTTAATTATATTACTAATCACTATTCTTCTTTAGAAGCACACATTTCAACACAAGTTGGAATCGATGATTTAGATGGTATTAAATATATCGACAGTTTAGGTGCAAAAAGAGTTGTCCTAGCTAGAGAAGTATCAATTGATCAAATCAAAGAATTCAAAAAACAAGTTGATATTGAAATTGAAACTTTCATTCATGGTGCACTTTGTGTCTCATATTCAGGCAATTGTTTTTGGAGCGGCTTGATTGGTCTTAGAAGCGGAAATCGAGGACGTTGTGTTGGTTGTTGTCGAAAACTATACTCTCTTTTAGAAAATGACAAACAAATCAACAAAAGTTACCTATATTCAATGCGTGATCTAAACACTTCCATAGGTATCGAAGAATTAAAGATAGTTGATTCTTTAAAAATCGAAGGAAGAATGAAGGAACCATCATATGTAGCGGGTATAGTTAGATATTATCGTTCACTTTTAGATGGCAATCAAGAGAATAAAGATGATTTACTTAAAAACTTCCAAAGAACATTTACGAATGGGTATATCTTAAAAGATGGTCCTGATAATATCACTAACATCCAAAAACCAAATAACTTTGGATATTTGATTGGTAAAGTCACAAAAATAAATAAAAATAATGTCACAATCAAATTAACTGATACTGTTAACCAATATGATCAAATCCGTATTGGTGATGGTTTAGAAGAAATATCATATCCTCTAGTTAAGATATATAACGAGAAAAACCAACTTGTGAATTCAAGTTCAACATATATTGTTGTAAACTTAAAAGAAAAAGTTAAAATTGGTGATCCCGTTTATAAAACAAAAGATGTTAAATATTTAGATGAAATAAATAAAACATATCCAAAAGAGTTCAAAAGAATACCTCTTACAATCAATGTTTTGTTTTTAGAAAACATGCCACTAAAACTTAGTATTAAATATTCAAATATAAAAGTTGAAGTATCATCTCAAGAATTAGTAACAAAAGCAATTAATCATGCGGTAAGAAGAGAGAATTTTGAAGATCTTCTTTCAAAACTTAATGACACACCTTATGTACTAAAAAATCTAAATATAAAAATGGATGATAACCTATTTATTCCTTTGAAAGTCATTTCTAATTTAAAACGTGAATTGATTGAAAAACTAAATGAAGAAAGATTAAGAGTTAATGTTACCACAAAAACACCTAATGAACTAGTTGTTCCATCATTTAGCTTTGATGAACAAGAATTAGTATGTGAAGTTGAAACATTAGAACAATACAATGCATGTATTGAGGCTGGTATCAAAGCAATTTATTATGAAAACAAAGTGTTAAGAAACAACGCTAAATATATTGATAGTTCTTATTTATTGGTTGGTGGATTGAATAGTATCAATCATTATAATGAAAAGCAAAAATTAGTTACTGATTATTCATTAAATATCGTCAATAGTTCATCTCTTGCCTTACTTTTATCACAGGGAGTTAAAAGAGTAACTTTATCTTATGAATTAAGTGAAAAAGATATGAATGATTTAATCGATAATTATGTTTCTAAATATCAAACTATGCCTAGTCTTGAAATGGTTGTTTACGGAAGACAAAAGTTAATGCATTCTAAATATTGTCCTCTAAAACGTTTAGATATGTGTGGAAAGTGTCAACAAAATAAATATACTATTAATGATGGTATGGAAACTTTTCCTCTTCTATTTAATAAGGATTGTACAACATACATTTTAAATTCTAAAACATTGAATCTTATCGATGAATTAGATCATTTAAAACGTATTGCTGCCCTACGTCTTTCATTTACAACAGAAACAAAAGATGAAGTAATTGATATCATCAATAAATTTAAAGCAAAAATGAATGGTGAAACAAATCAAAAGTATTTTGATTCAGCCGAAAATACAAGAGGTTATTTTTATCGTGAAATAATGTAAAAAACACAGGAAATTCCTGTGTTTTATTTTGACATTTTATCAAGTGCTTGTTTAGCTGCTAATTGTTCTGCAGCTTTTTTTGATTTACCTGTACCAACACCAAGTTTAACACCATCAAGATATACAGCCATTGTGAATGTTTTATCGTGAGGTTTACCACTTTCATTGATTTCTCTATAGATAAGTGCTTCTCTTGTTTCTGATTGAACATATTCTTGTAGTTTGCTCTTGTAATCTACAAAAGCATTATCACTGATTTGTCCAACAGATGGGAAAACAACGTCTTTTAAGATTTCTTTAACTTTATCTAAACCTTCGGTAAGATAAAGAGCTCCAAGCATAGCTTCAAATGCATCATTTAAAACAGCATCACGAAATCTTCCGCCACCTAATTCTTCGCCATGTCCCAAACGAAGCATTGTGCCTAAACCCATTTGTTTCGCATATAATGCATTAGCTTCTTCGCACACTGTTCTTGCTCTTAATTTAGACATATCGCCTTCATTTAATTGAGGATAGTTTTGATATAGATATTCACTAACTAAAATGCTTAAAACTGCATCGCCTAAGAACTCTAATCTTTCGTTATGCACTGTACCATGTTCATTTGCATAAGATGAATGAGTTAAAGATGTTAAAAGTAAATCAAGACTTTGAGCATTGATTTGATATTTATTCATAAATTGTTCTAATTCTGTCATGTTTACCTCCTAATCAATTTCATTCATTTTTCTTTCATAATTGCTTACAGCAATTTCTCTTAAATATTTATATTCAGAAGTGTTGAATTCAGGGCTTTCAACAATTTCAATCGCATCTTGATTTGAATCATTTAAAATATCTGTATCGTATCGTAGATCAGCAAAACGGAAGTTCATTGAACCGCTTTGCTTTTCGCCAAAGAATTCACCTGGTCCACGATTGATTAAATCATATTCTGCTAGTTGAAAACCATCAGAGTTTTCTTCTAACATTTTTAAACGTTTTTCGCTGTTTTCGGTAACGTGATCACTCATTAAGAAACAATATGGTTGTGAATCACTACGCATAACACGACCCCTCAATTGGTGAAGTGTTGCGACACCAAAACGTTCAGCGCCAAGAATTAAAATTGTTGTGGCATTGATAATATTAACACCAACTTCAATTACTGAGGTTGCAACCAAAATATCGATTTTCTTATCTAAGAAGTCCTGCATTACTTGTTCTTTATCGTTTGTTGCCATTTTACCATGAATCAAACCAACAGTTGCTTTGCCTCTGAAGTATTTAGCCATGTTTTCGTAAATCTCAGTAGCATTAGCTGTATCTAATGATTCAGATTCATTTATCAATGGTGTTACAACATATATTTGATGACCATTTTTGATTTCATTTAACATATGTGTAACGACTTCTTTCTTTTCTTCTTCTAAGACAAACTTTGTGATAACTTTCTTACGGTTTTTAGGCATTTCTTTGATAATTGAAATATCCATATCACCATAAGCAGAGATAGAAAGTGTTCTTGGAATTGGTGTTGCTGACATCTTTAAGTAATTAACATCATTTCCTTTATTTCTAATCATGACTCTTTGTTTAACACCAAAACGATGTTCTTCATCAGCAATAACAATACCTAAGTTTTTATATTCAACATCTTTTTGGAATAATGCGTGTGTTCCAATAATAATATTGATTTTGCCACTTGCTAAATCTTCCAAAATCTCTTTTCTCTTCTTTTGTGATGTTGAACCAGTAAGAAGTGAAATATTATAATTGAAATCTTTAAGTAATGTCGATAGTGTTTCGAAATGTTGATTTGAAAGAATTTCAGTAGGGCACATCAAAGCTGCTTGGAAATGAGCAGAGACACATGCCACAATAGCCATTACCGCAACAATTGTTTTACCACTACCTACTTCACCTTGAAGTAATCTATTCATAACATAAGGAGCTCTTAAATCGCTAAGTATTTCATCAACAGCTTTCTTTTGATCTTGTGTCAAAGTATAAGACAGGCTATCTTCAAGTTTCTTTAAAACATTGACATCAGGCATAATCATTGGTGAATTATGTGTAATTTGACGCATGTGATGTAAATATTTCATTGAGACATTATATTTTAATAACTCTTCATATTTAAGACGTCTTAAGGCTTCACTTAATTCTTCATATGTATTAGGATTGTGCATGATTGTAACTGTTTTATCAAGTGGAAATAAGTTATATTTGCTTAAGTATTTTTGTGGTAATGTTTCTCTAATTAGATTCTTTCGACGTCTAATTACTTTTTCCATTATTTCAATATATTTAGCTTCACTAATGTCTTTACATTTATATATTGGAATAATTGTTCGATCTAACTCATCAACTAAAATCAAATCAGCAATCGTAAAATTATTCATTGTTTTATTAAATTTACCTGTTGCTCTAATAACAGTTCCATAATCTAATTTATTTTTAAGAAATAGACGATTAAAGATTGTTGCTCTAACTCTTTCACCTTCAACATCCATAATGAAGTTAAGAGCTGATAATTTTGACTTTAAATATACTGTTGTGACTTTAGATGCGACTGAAGCTTCAAGTGTAATGTTTTCGTCAATTTTAGCTTCTTTAATGGATGATACGCTATAGTTTTCATAACGTATTGGAAATTCCATTAATAGATCGTTAACTGTTAGAATACCTTGTTTTTTAAAGATATTTTTATATCTCGTTAAAAGATATTCTTCATCTTCAAGCAAAATATCCATAGCGCACCTCCTTTTCTTTAGAAAATTTAGTGAAGATTAAATCTTCACTAAATATTATTATTCAATTGATAAAATATAACTATAAACGTCTTGGTTACCTTCAACAACGTTAACTTCGATATCAGGGTAATTTTCTTCAATGTATTCTTGAATTGCTTCTGTATCTGCTGCAGTTGCATCATAACCAGAAATAATAGTAATAATTTCTTTTAATGATAAATCAGTCTTTGATAGTAATTCTTTAACTGTTTCAATTTTATTGTTTGTTGAAGCAACCATCTTACCATCAACGATACCAATATAATCATCTTTGTGGATTGTTACACCTTCAATTTCAGCATCGCGAATTGAATAAGTAACTAAACCAGTAGTAACATTTTCGATAACGCCTAAAACATCGTCTTTAATTTGATCGATATCACCGCTTGAAATATCGAACATTGTTAATGCTGAATAGCCTTGAGCAAGTGATTTTGTTTTAATAACGATGATGTTTGCTTTATCATAGTATTTTGCTGCTTGTTCTGCTGCCATAATGATATTACCATTATTTGGGAAAACAAAGATGTTTTCAGCATTAAGTGAATCAAAGGCAGTAACGAAATCAGCACTTGATGGATTCATTGTTTGTCCACCAGATACGACATAATCAACACCCATTGATTTAAACATTTGTGTTAAACCAGCACCGGTTGCGACTGCGATGATTGCGAATTTCTTTCTTTCAGCTTTTTGACGCATTTCAACACATTGTTCACAATTACATTGTTCTTGAACTTCAGGTGATTCATTATGTTGGATTTGCATGTTTTCAACTTTAATTGTGATAAATTCACCAAATTGTTGTGCGAAGTTGAAGACGATACCTGGTGTTTTTGTATGTACGTGAACTTTAACAATATCTTCATCTTTGAAACATACAATTGAATTACCTAATTCACTTAAACGATCAATGATAATCTTTTCATCGAATCTCGCAATATCAACCTTTGAATGTTGAAGTTGTAAAATGAATTCAGTACAATAACCATATGTTAATTCAGAACTAGCGTTGAAAGAACCACGGTTAACAACATTTGCTCTAGGTGCATCAGTTGATGCCATTTCTTCTAATATTTCACCAGCTAAACCTAATTTCATACCTTCAATGATCTTAATAAAGCCTGCTGCACCACTATCAACAACATTTGCTTCTTTTAAAACAGGAAGCAAATCTGGTGTTCTTTCAAGTGAAAGATTAGCTTCTTCTAAGAATAAATCAAAGAAATCTTCGATTGTTGCTTTCTTTGGAGCTTTGCTTGCAGCTAAAGTTGCATCTTTACAAACTGTAAGGATTGTTCCTTCAACAGGTTTAACAACTGCTTTGTAAGCTTGTTCAACACCTTGATGAAAAGCAAGTTTTAATTCTTTGCTTGATACTTCATTGTAACCTGCTAAGCCTTTATATAAGCCTCTGAAAAATTGTGATAATATAACACCTGAATTACCTCTAGCACCCATAAGCATGCCGTGAGATAAGATTTTAGCCATTTCGTAAATTGAAGAGTCATTACAATCTTTTATCGCAACAATACCTGCCTGCATTGTCATTGACATGTTAGTACCTGTATCACCATCAGGAACAGGGAATACATTCAATGCATCAATCTCAGCATAGTGATTATGTAGGTTAGTTGCACCATTAGTAACGATTGTTTTGAATAACTCACCATTCATTTTTAAAGTATTCATATGTACCTCCTAAATGCTTATTTATAATACCACAAATTAATTAAAAAAGCAAGTGATATGAAAAAAGCAAGGCATTATAGACCCAAACAAGGCAGTAAAAACACTAAATTACGTACTTTTAATTCACTTATTTGATTAAAATAATAGTCCCTTTTTCTTGCATTTTTACTTTAAGTGTGATATAATAATGTAGATTTTTAAAGGAGGGTCATTTTATGGCACGCAAATGTTATGTAACTGGTTTAGGTTCTAAAGCAGGTAACAATCGTTCTCACTCTTTACAAGCAACTCGTCGTTCTTTTAAAGCTAATCTACAAAAAGTTCGTATTGTAGATGAAAAAGGACATGTTAAGAAAGTATATGTTTCAACTAGAGCTTTACGTTCTGGTTTAGTTACAAGAGCATAAACCATAAAAATTCAAGACACATGTCTTGTTTTTTTTATTTAGAAAGGAGGTATCATGAAAGAAAGAAATAAACTTGCTGTTAAGCTTATTGAAAAGTATCAAGAAAACAAAGCATTGATTGGTACAGGTCATTGTCGTTTTTATCCAACTTGTTCTAATTATGCCAAAGAAACATACAAAAAATTTAATTTCTTTTATGCATCTCTTTTAGTTTCTATTAGACTTCTTCGTTGTAATCCGCTAGCCAAAAGAAGATACTATCCTGTTAAGCTAACTAAAAAGGAAAAACAAGATATCAAATATCTCAATAATATCAATCAATATCTTGGAAATGATTTTACTGATTATCTATTATCAGTTGATAAAATGGATAATGTTGATAATCTATATCCATATATATATGATTACTATTATTTACCAGAAAGAGCACATTTTGATATT
>DBWT01000025.1:20558-28362 GCA_002309035.1 Caryophanales bacterium UBA1231
TATTCTGTTCAAAACAAATTACCATTTGATGAATATTTAAAAGTTGTTAAAGAATTAAAAGAAAATAACTTTTTAGAAAAAGAAATAAATGGTGAATTAAAAGAATATGATACTTATCTGTATCCTATTGATTTATTAAAAATCAAAGATATCTTAAAACTCTTAAATATTAATGAAGGTCTTATTTTAATTAATAATTGTGATGAACCTATTGATTATGAAGATTTTGATGAATTATCTTTAAGTGAAAAAGAATTAAAAAACATTCATGAAATTAAAAAGAATCATCCAAAATTAATAATTAAAACAAAGATTAAATCAATTGTAAATTACTTATCAGATGTTGATTTATCGATTAATCTATATGATGATAAGTCTAATTCATCAATTGATTATTTATATCATATTAATAAAAAACAAACTAGTGATTGTTAATTAATCACTAGTTTTTTATTTATTGTAATATTAATTTACAGATTTTATATGACAATGAATTATCATATGACCAACTCAATGCATAATTAAATGAATGATGTTTTTTAAGATAGTATTCATTTTTTGCAAGTTCAATTAATGTATTAAGATCAGTTTCTGTTTTTACTTTAAAATTGATAGAATAATTATGTAGAGTGGTTTCTGTTGAGGTAATATATTCTAAGACTTTTTCTAAATCACGATAATCACTTACAACTAAATTGATTGTTTTAGTGCCATAAGTGAATTCTTTATATTCAAAATAGTCAAATAGATGATTACAATCGATGTGTTTAAATTCACTAGATGCATAACCTTTTTCTTGTTTGATATCTTTACTAATTAAGAATTCAGAATAATCTAAAAGTGTATATTCCGTATCAGCTATTCTTAGATTACCATGTGTTGCATCAATGACATACCACATGTTTTTGATTTTAGCTTCGCACCAAGCATGGTTATTACCACTTACTTCAACACAAGGAATACCTTCGATGTTGCATAATAAAACAAGAGATTTTGCGATACCATCACAAACAGCTTTTTGATTGTTGAAAACACCTTCCATAAAGTATGCATCATAATATGCCCATGATCTATCACCATGAAGAGCATTATAGTCATATTGGATATTTAAACATAAGTATTCATATATATGTTCAAGTTTTTCAAAATCGCTCATATCATCATTAACTATATTTCTTAATACTTGTTTTGCTTTATTATATATTGATAATGCTTTACCAGTACAAATAGGTTTATATCCATGTTCAACAACATATAATAATTGATTAGTTGTTTCAACATTATATGTATAAGGTATCGATTCAATATAGAAATCATTAAACGTTGCTGGTCTTTGATTTTGTGTTAGCTCATATCCAACATAATTATATGGATGTGTGATATTTTCTGGAGCCGTTACTGAAGCTTCATACACTTTTGTATTGTTTTCAACCTTAAGATCAACAATAATCTTTGTACCATTAAAATCAGTTTGGCTTGTTGTACCGATGGAGATAGCCGTATTACTACGGTATTCAGCAAGATCAGATGCTTTTTTAAATTCATCATTTACTTCATCAAAAGTACAATAAGTAATCTCTTTTGTAAAATTAGAAGTAATATAATTGTAGTAAACATAGTCAATACAATTAGTGAAATCTTCTAATGAATCAATTGTTGGTTTAGTAATATCATAAGTTAAAAAACCACAACCAGTATCATATTCCATACGACCATAAAGAACTAAATCATTTGAAGGCATTCTTGTAAATGAGAATTGATTAGTATAATCATTATTCAAATACCAAACCATACCATAACCAGGGACAACATCTGTTGGTTCTTCTTTTGGTGGATTAATGTCCTCATTATATTTATACATCATAGGAGCATAGTATTTACCATTTTCTTCAACAAATGAAATAGTATACATTTTAACATTAAAGACACCTTTCACTGTTAAATCACTTGTGACATTTTCTAATTTAGTAACAGCTACACCATCAATTTCCCAATAACGGAAATAGTAATAACTTGATGAAACGCTTGGTAAAGTGATTTCATCTAAATAAGTCATTGTTGTATAGTAATTAGAAGTATCTTCAATTTGTGTGAAGTTATCATCACTAATTTCACAACCATCAGCAAGCACTAATGTAATATTATAGTGCGCAATAGAAAATTGTGGAATAAATGTTGTATCTTGATATATCTTATCAACATAATTTGTATATGATGTGATTTTGTGACCTTCTTTTGTAATGTTAGGTGCAAAGAATGAATGACCTTTATTAATTTCATATGTTAATGGTTCACTACATTCACCACCATTTAATTCAAAAGTAATAGTACATTTTTCACAAACATAATATACTGTAAAAACTGTTTCTTTTGTTACATTAGAAGCTGAAAGAACAGAATTAGAAGTATCAACTACATAGTATTGTTTCTTCTCTGGAACATAAGTATATGATGAGCCTTCTTTGACATTCACCTTTTTACTTGTTCTTGTGAATTCTTCTGTATCTGGATTCATCACATAAAATTCCACAGTAACATTACCTAGATTATCTTTAGTTTTTTGGATTAAGTTTAAAATAGGTGTTTTAAAGATAAAGAACAAGCACGTTAAAACTAATGCTGCAAAAAACAGCCCCGCAATAATATTTAAAAACTTTTTCATATTACCACCTACTCAACTATTAATTTAGTTGTAATCAATGTTTCACGATATTTAGAGATACCTCGTTTTCCATAAAACGAAGATTTAATTGTATATTCACCAGGAGTAAGTTCTAACTCATAATCACTTAATTTAATTGTGACAGTAGGTTTGTTTTCCACTTTGAGATTTAATGATTCATCATTAATCCAAACATCATAATAGTATTTACTAACATTCGTATTAATTGTTAAAGTGATTTCATTTTGTTCTGTTAATGAATAATAGTATACTTCTTCTTCAAAGGATGCTTCGTATTCATTATCATTTAAATGAAAAATAAGTCGTTGAACAGCAAAATCGATAACAAAGAAAATTGCTAAGGTAACTAAGGAAAATAATAAAAACCAACCAAGTTTTTTATACCAAGTGTCTTTCACTAGAATCTAAAGCCTCCTTTGTTTTTGCCTTTTCCTTTTTTAACCTTTCTTTGACCCATTGGAGGGACATAATTACCTTTAGCAACTTGTTCCATTTGTTTTTCGTCCATGCCCATGAGTGATCCCATTTGTTTTTTCATTTCTTCAAATTGCTTTGTTAAATTATTAACTTCCACGTAGCTTCGACCAGAACCTTTTGCAATACGTTCTTTACGTGATCTTGAATTATCTAAAAGCTGTGGATTTTTTCTTTCTTCAACAGTCATTGAACCAATGATAGCTTCAATATATTTAAACTTTTCATCATCGATTTCAACGCCTTTTAATCTTTGGCTCATACCAGGAATTAAACCTAGTAAACCTTTTAAAGAACCCATCTTTTTAATTGTTTTGATTTGTTTTAAGAAATCGTAATAATTAAAGTATCCTTTTTGAAGTCTTTCGGCCATGTTCATAGCATCAGCTTCATCGATGTTTTCTGTTGCTTTGTCGATTAGTGTTAAAACATCACCCATGCCAAGAATTCTACTTGCCATACGATCAGGATAGAAAACTTCTAATTGATCAATCTTTTCACCCATACCACTGAATTTAATAGGTATTTGTGTTAAGTATCTAATTGAAAGAGCAGCACCACCACGTGTATCACTATCTAGTTTTGTTAGAATAATACCTGTTACACTTAATGCATTGTTAAATTCAATCGCAACATTTACCGCATCTTGACCAGTCATCGCATCAACAGCTAACAATATTTCATTAGGTTTAGCAATTTTCTTAATATCAACTAATTCTTGCATCAAAGCTTCATCAATTGATAATCGACCAGCTGTATCGATAATAACCACATTGTAATTATTGCTTCTTGCATATTTGATACCATCTTCTACAATGGCTTGTGGTTTTTTCATAATGCCTTGTTCAAAGACATCAATATCGATTGATTTACCAATAGTTACTAATTGATTAATAGCTGCAGGTCGATATACGTCGGCAGCAATCATCAATACGCGGCTACCATAATTCTTTCTAATGTAATTCGCAAGTTTTCCCGCATGTGTTGTTTTACCACTACCTTGAAGACCAGCCAGTAAAATAACAGTCAATCCATTAGGATTCATATTTAGAGGAACTGCTTCATCCCCCATTAATGCCTTTAATTCTTCATCAACGATTTTTAAAACTTGATCACCTGGTGTTAAAGATTTCATAACCCTTTCGCCAAGGGCTTTTTCTTTAACATCTTTGATGAATGATTTGACAACACGATAATTAACGTCTGCTTCAAGTAAGGATACTCTTACTTCTTTCATCATTTCATCAATATCATTTTCATTGATTCTTCCACGTCCTGTTAGCCTTCTTAAGGCCATACCTAGACGTTCAGATAAACTTTCAAATGGCATATAATCACTCCATTTCTTTTAATTCATTTATTAGTTCTTTCGTATGGGAATTTTCATATTTTTGATATATTTCTTCACGCTTTTTTTCTTTAGCATAAAGATTTAAAAGACTTTCATATTTATCAAGACTGTTTAAGACTTTTTTCAAAGTATCGAATACCGCATTTCTTGAGATTTCAAGTTCATCGCTAATTTCACTTATTGAATAATCATCTTCATAGTAAGCTTTAAAGATTTGTTGTTGTTTTGGTGTCAAGAGATTTTGATAATATGAAAATAAAATATTATAATGTGTTTTCTTTTCAAGTAAATCATTCATTGTCTTCACCAAATAAAGAATAGATGTAGTTTTCTAAATCAAAGTATTCTAAATCATCCATTCCTTCACCTAATCCTACAAATTTAATAGGAAGATTGTATTTATCACGAATAGCAAGAACGATACCACCTTTTGATGTACCATCAAGCTTTGTTAAAACAACACCTGTAATATTAGTAATTTCCTTAAATGCTTCAGCTTGACTCATACCATTTTGGCCTGTAGTCGCATCAATTACAAGCAATGTTTCTTGAGGCCCATCAGGAACTTCTTTTTGAATGACGCGATTAATTTTATTAAGCTCAGCCATTAGATTAGCTTTATTTTGAAGACGTCCTGCCGTATCACAAATCAATACATCCATTTTTTTAGCTTTAGCTTCTTGAATGGCATCAAAAATAACACTGGCTGGATCAGCTTTTTCTTGTTTTGCGTAAACCGGAACATTTAATCTCTCACCCCAAATTTTGAGTTGTTCGATTGCACCAGCTCTAAATGTATCACCAGCAGCTAGCATAACTTTTAACTTGTCGTTTTGAAGAAGCTTCGTAAGTTTTGCGATCGTAGTAGTTTTACCAACGCCATTAACACCAACCATTAAAATAACATTTAATTGACCTTCTTTGATATTAAGCGATGTATCAATTATTTCATTCTTTAAATATAATTCAAACATCTTGTCAACAATAATGTCTTGTAGTTCTTCAATCGTTGTATCATCTTTTATTCTTTCATCTTCTTTTAACTCTTCGATGAAGTCTAGTGTTGTTTCAACACCAATATCAGCCATAATGAAGATATCTGTCAAATCATCAAAGAAATCATCAGTTAAAGCATTGTGTGTTTTAAATAAGCCTTTAATTTTATTGATTAAACCATTTCTTGTTTTTTCCATGCCAAGTTGATATTTCTTGGCTTTTTTTAAGGCTTCAGAATCTTCTTTTTTCTTTTTCTTAAATATTGAAAATAATCCCATAATAATAATCCTCGTTTAATGTATATATATTATATCACATTCTTGTGTTTTTTCCTATCATTTTACTAGATATGATTTTTAAATAACAAAATTAGCCATATAAATGGCTAATTCAATTATTAATATTTTGTTATTTTTCTTTTAATTTTTTACGACGTTCTTTATTAGATTGACATCTTTCGTTACTACAAACAGCCTCACCATTGACATCAACCATGACCGCATTACAAATTGGACATTTATCGCCCGTTGGAAGACCAGAGAAAGTTGCTTTACATTTTGGGAAGCGACTGCATGCATAAAATTTCGCACCCTTAGTTCTTCCTCTAACATTAATTCTTTCAACTAAATCACCTTCACCACAAATAGGACAAACAACGCCTGTATGTACTGGTTCTGGTTTAGGTACTTTTTTAATGTATTTACAATATGGATAACCACTACATGCGGTAAACTCACCATATGGACCACGTCTAATGAAAAGTGGCATACCACAAACAGGGCAGAATTCATCAGTTGGCTTTGGATAAATCTTAACCATTTCATCTCTGGCTTTTTCAATTAGTGGTGCAAACTTTTCATAGAACTTTCCAATTTCTTCGTACCACACTAAATGGCCTTCACTGATTTCATCTAAGATATTTTCCATTTGGGCTGTATATTTAACATTGATGATTGAACTAAAGAATAAATCTAATTGTTCAGATGTTAGCTTACCTTGTTCAGTAGGAACAAATGAACGTTTATCCATTGAAACATAATTTCTAATTCTCAATGTTTCCATTGTGATCGCATATGTTGATGGACGACCAATTCCAAGTTCATCCATCTTCTTGATCAAACGAACTTCAGAATATCTTGAAGGAGGTGTTGTAAATTTTTGTTCAGAAACCAATGATTCTTTTTGAATAACTTCATTAACACTAAATTTTGGCATAATCAAAGTATCTTCAAGATTTTCATCTTCTGTTTGTTCAATATAAAGTTTTTGGAAACCATCAAAGATTATCTTTTCACCACTGATTTGGAAAACATAATCTTTAGCATTGATTGATACTTGTGTATCTAAAACAATTGAATCTTTCATAATCGCTGCTAAAGCTCGATTATAGATCAAAGAATAGATCTTGTATTCATCATTTGATAAATACTTTTTCATCTTTTCTGGTGTACGTTCTAGTGAAGTAGGTCTAATTGCTTCATGGGCATCTTGAATCTTTTGATCTTTTTTCGTTTTAACAGTATAGCCTTTATAGTAATTAGAACCAAAATTCTTAACAATATAATTTTTGGCATCTTTGATAAATTCATCAGAAAGTCTGACTGAATCAGTACGCATGTAAGTAATCAAACCAACACGTTCACCATTATCAATATCGATACCTTCATAAAGTTTTTGAGCAATTAACATTGTTCTTTTTGCGTTATAGTGGAATCTTGTTCCCGCATCTTGTTCAAGTGATGAAGTAATAAATGGAGCCTTTGGCGCTTTCTTACGTTCTTTTTCATTAATTGAAGATACGATAAACTGAGCATCTTCCAATTCTTTTAAAACTTCATTCGCATCACTTTCATTATTAAGATTGATTTTATCATTTCCATGTAATGCGAGTTTAGCTTTTAATGCTTTATTATTTTTAACAAAGTTTAAATAAATATCCCAATATTCTGCTTTATTAAAAGCATCAATTTCTTTTTCGCGGTCAACTAAAAGCTTTAATGCTACACTCTGAACACGACCAGCTGATTTAGAACCAATCTTTTGTTGAAGTAAACTTGATAATCTAAAACCAATAATCCGGTCGATAATTCTTCGTGATTCTTGTGAATGCACTAAGTTCATATCAACATCACGAGGATGATCCAAAGCTTTTAATACAGCACTTTTAGTAATTTCATTAAAAACAATACGATGAAACTCATCATTATCATCTTGTAAGACTTCTTGTAAGTGCCAGCTAATAGCTTCCCCTTCTCTATCTAAGTCGGTTGCAAGATAAACACAATCAGCTTTTTTGGCTA
>DBWT01000025.1:28407-29328 GCA_002309035.1 Caryophanales bacterium UBA1231
GGTTGAAAGTTGTTTTCAATGTCGACACCAAAACCACCTTTACCTTTGATTTTTAAATCACGAATATGACCTAGTGATGCTACTACCTTAAAATCGCTACCTAAATAATGTTCAATTGTTTTTGATTTAGATGGTGATTCAACAATTAATAATTTCATTTTTACTCCTTCTATTTCTAATAAAAGTTAATCTCTGCTTTAATTATGCACTAATATTTTTAAAATTGCAAGTGAATGTATTTGCTTTTTATTTATTGTTTTTAAAAAAGCAAAATAATAAGAAACAATTATTTGTGAAACACACGATACATTTCACTAATTAGTTCAAAAAATTTGAACTAATGTCTTGTTTTTATTCTTAACATATGATATAATAATATTGAGGTGATATGATGATACTTTTAGATATTAAAATAGATAATTTTCTTTGCTTTAATGATTTTAAAGCCAACTTCACTTATCCTAAAAAATTAGTGAATCAAATTATTGATGATGAATTTTTAAAAGAATATCCCAATTTTAGATATAATAAAATTAATTTAATAATGGGATCAAATTCATCTGGTAAATCATCTTTAGGAAAATTATTAATGTTTATTAATAACTTTATTAAAACTTATAATGAAGACTTTTTAGAACGAATGATTTTAGACAATAATTTGGATTCATATTTATCAATTGATTTTTTGGATGATAAATATATATTTTATAGATTATCAATCCATAAGAATAGTATAAATAATTCATTCGACTATACATTTAGTGAAAGACAATTATCGAAAAATGATACATATGAATCAGTAATCAAAAATCTAGATGAAGAAAAATATGATTCCATTTTATCATTAAGCCAGAAATTAAAAAATATCAACATCAATTTTTTCTTTAATTTTACTGATAACACCAGAATAATATTTGACCC